>CAKTJA010000030.1 GCA_934567115.1 uncultured Oscillospiraceae bacterium | reverse complement strand
GCCCAGAACGCTTGAAAAGCAGTTCGCGACCCGCAGCCCGGTCGCGCTGACCGCACCGCATATGCCGTTGACGCTGCCCGTCCCGGTGACGCTGCCGACGTTACTGCAATTCATGATCACGCCGCCGTCGATCGTTCCACAGATGCCGCCGACGGCGGAAGCCCCGGCGCCGACAACGGTCGCGGCACTGCGGCACCGTTCGATCACGCCGCTGCTTCTGCCGCAGATACCGCCGACGCTGCCATCCGTTCCCTTTATGTAGGAATTTATCAGGCTCACGTCACGGATCGCGCCGTCCTCTCCCAGACAGCCGAACAGTCCCTGATCGTCAGGCTGACCGCTGATGAACAGACCGCCGATCGTGTGACCGCGTCCGTCAAAGGCGCCCCTGTACGGGGCAGCGGAGCTGACCCCGATCGCCGTCCAGCTTAGCCACGTTTCTCCCGAGGGGATCTGACCGTCGCTTCCAGCCACGTCCCCTGTGTTGATCGTAATGTCGTTTACCAGCACGGCGTCGGCGTTAAGCTCGCCGCCGTTCACCTGCCCCGCAAACCAGAACAGGTTGCCGGCGTTCTTGATCTCATACGCGCCCTCCGCGTTCTTCACAGCCGGCTCATACGCGCTGTAGGCAGCGTCGGAACCCGAGTTGCCGTAGATGTAATTCCGCCAAAAGCCGTTGCCGTCGTATTCGTTGGACCGGTATACCTGTCCGCGCCCGCCATCAAATGTTGGGTACGGGTCCGCGCCCGCCTCCTGATACCACAGCACCGTGCCGTCCGTACGCTTGCTGTTCAGCAGCCATGCCGCCTCGCCGCTCGTCCAGTCGGCGATCGGCCACAGATCCCCGAAAGCGCCGGTCGTACTGTTCACCGTTCCAACCGCCGTCGTACCTTCACTATAGCAGTTTCCACCGATCTTACTCCGGTTGGTCCTGCTGTTAAGTCGTCCTATAAGCGCTCCGTTGCTCTCGGAGTGACCCTCTGCGGGCGGCTCCACCGTGCCTGCGGAAAAGCAGCCGGTAAGGCCCCCAAAATACGCGTTGTTGACATAGCCGAGGATGCCGCCCCGATAGCCACCATCGGCCTCGCTGCGCTTCAGCGTCCCGACAAAGCCGCAGTCCCGAATGGTCACATTTTCATTGGCATAGCCGATGATCCCGCCGATGCAGTCCGTCGTATTCGGCAGATCGATCGTCCCGGCATAGACGCACCGCTCGATCGTAAGCAAGCCGTCCGGCCCCTGCGAAGACCCCACCACGCCGCCGGCGTGCGCCCTTGCGTCTCCCGTAAGATCGACGTTTGAAACGATCCCGCTCAGCACCGCGCCGCCCTTCGCGGCGCCGACCACGCCGCCGACCAGAGAGTACTGAATGTCGCTTTTGATGCTGCCGCTGACGGTCAGGTCCTTCACGGTCCCTCTGTAAATCAGCCCAAACAGGCCGAAGTAATGGTGCGTCACTGTCATATTCAGGTTTTTGATCTCATTATGATTCCCGTCGAAAACGCCCTGATAGGATTTCAGCTGGTCTTTAAGATTAAGTTTGTTCCCGCTATAGCTTGCATCCGTGACCCCGATGGAAACCATCTCCTTGCCCTTGTCGTTCAGGGGCTGAAGGTCGATATCGTTCATCAGCACGGCGTCAGCGGTGTAACCGCCGGCGTTGACATGGTTTGCAAACCAGACCAGATTGCCGGCGTTTTTGATTTCGTACGCACCGTCCGCGTTCTGCACAGCCGGCTCATACCCCTCGCAATCGGTGGTCGTGCAAAGACCGTCCGCGTCATAGCTGTGGGTGGTATCGTCATGATCGACGGCGCGTGCCGTCCCCCCCAGCCACGGCAGAACGACAGCCGCCGTCAGCGCGGCGAGCAGAAGCGCGAGTGTACGTTTTGTGCTCAGCATATTCCGTTTCATATCGTCAGTCTCCATTTCCGGTTCGTGATTTAAACGACCGTCCCCTGTCTGTGGAGCGATCAGGTAAGGCAAGACATATTTTGTTTATTATATACGAACCATTTCCATTTTTCAAGGGAAAACAGGAAATTACACACAAAAAGGGACGGGCCGCGTACGGTCCGTCCCTGTATCTTCGTTATTACAGCTCTTCCGCCGCAAGGAGCCGGCCATTCTCGCCGGAGCGCCCTCGCTCCCACAAGCAGCGTCGTAGGAGCCGCGCCCTTGGCAAAAGCTCCTCCGGACGGCGTGCGGCCTTAAAAGTCGATCGTCCCATCAAGCACGCGGAGATCGTACGGCTCGTAGACAACGGCGCGGTATTTGTCCACGTCAAGCGGAACGCCGGTCCAGTCCGAGTGGATCTCACCGTTCTGCTTGATGAGAATGTCGTAAAGAATGTCCCACGTCACGCCGTTTTCATCGGTTTCCACAATGGTGGAGTAGGGCAGCGTCTTATGATAGGTCAGGTGCAGCCCGCGGAAGCGGAAGTGGAAGCCGTTGCGCATGCGGCAGCCGTCCAGCCCCATGTAGGTGAACTGCTCCTTCAGGTCCCGCAGGATCCTGTCGTTCGTCTGATCGTAGAGATTCTCCGGCGTCGTCTCCGTATAGTCGTAGCGGAACTGGACCGGGATCCCGTACTTCTCCCACCGCTCGGCATAGGCCGTGAGCTTCCCCGCCGGGTAGTTCCTGTAGAGCACGCAGTTGATGCGCTTGGGCGTCGCGATTTGGGCGACGACCTCGTCCGGAGACTCCTCCACATAGCGCTGGAGGTGGCGGGAAACGTTGATGCAGGTGATCTTGTCCGCGTTGCGCCGGGTAAATTCCAGCATTTCCTCGGCGCTGCATCCGGGCTGCACGGGAAAGGTCGTATTGATATAGACCTTGTGCGTCCCGGGGATCGCGTCGAGCATGCGCTGAAGATCCTCAAGCTGAGCGAACGGCTCGCCCCCGGTGAAGACGAAGTCGCATCGCGGCGTGATGCCGTCCATCACGCGGATCGACTTCAAAATCGCCTCCACACTGAAGCCGGAGCAGTCGGCATATTCCTTTTTATTGACGCAGAAGGGGCAGTTGTTCCGGCAGTCGTAGGGAACGAAAACCGTGACCGTCGCGCCGCCCTCTCGGGTTTTGTAGGGATGGCTCATAGCAGTTGTGACCGTCCTATTGCAAAATTCTTTGAACAGTATACTCCCTTGACGGAAAATTTGCAAGTACGAAACGCCGGTTCGACTCATTCCGCGCGGCGCAGCAGCGACCGCACATAGGCGAAGGCCTCGTCCTCTCCCCGGTCGCGCAGCACGCGCAGCATTTCCCCGATGATCTCCCCCGTTTCGGGGTGGATCAGGATATGGCCCTTCGAGCGAACGTAGTAATCGTAGGGCGCGGAGTCGGTGTATTTGTCGCCGAGATAGGTCCTGCAAGCGGCGATGCGGTCGCAGAACATTTCGGCGATATAGCGCATCGGCATGCGGCAGCCGCCCATGCGGACCTCGCCGTTCGGGTCGATGCAGTAATCGATCCAGTACTCAAAATGGTGGCGGTTGCGCCCCTTGTGGTGCAGCCACGCGATGCTCACGCCGTTCTCCCGCCGCTCCGCGTCGTTCGGCGAGCGGTAGCCCTGATAGTACTTTGCGCCGCGCCAGAATTCAATGGGCGCGTACTTGCTCAGGTCGTGGCACAGCCCCTGCCGGTACAGCCCCAGACGGAAGCAGTATCTGCATACGAGATGTCTGTGATGCGTAATGGTCTTAAAATGTGCAAAAGGATGCATAACCGTGCCTCCCCGCAGGCTTCTGCCAAATCACGCCGGCCCCGTCCGCGTGGGACCGACCATATTCCGCGGACAAACGAGCGCGTCGTACTCCGCCGCGTCAAGACAGCCGAGCGCGAGGACCGCGTCCCGGAGAGACGAGCCGTCGCGATGCGCCTTTTTCGCGCACTCAGCCGCCCTGTCGTAGCCGATGCGCGGCGTCAGGCAGGTGACGAGCATGAGCGAGCGCTGCAAATTCTCCGCCATGCGCGCCTCGTCCGGAACGATGCCGGCCACGCAGAGCCGGCGGAACGACTCCATCACGTCGGTCAGCAGACGCGCCGAGAGCAGAAAGTTATAGGCGCACACGGGCTGAAAGACGTTGAGCTGAAAATTTCCCTGCGACGCGGCGAAGCCGATGGCCGCGTCGTTCCCCATCACCTGCACGGCGACCATCGTCACCGCCTCGCACTGGGTGGGGTTGACCTTTCCGGGCATGATGCTGCTGCCCGGCTCGTTCTCGGGAAGGCGCAGCTCGCCGAAGCCGCAGCGCGGACCGCTCGCCTCCCACCGGACGTCGTTCGCGATCTTCATCAGGTTGCACGCAAGCGCCTTGAGCGCGCCGTGCGCAAAGACCAGCGCGTCCTTGCTCGTCAGCGCGTGGAACTTGTTCCCGTCCGGAACGAAGGGTGCGCCGGTCAGCCGCCGCAGCTCCGCGCAGACCGCTTCGTCGAAGCCCTCCGGTGCGTTGAGCCCCGTGCCGACCGCCGTTCCGCCGATGGCAAGCTCGTAAAGCCCGGCAAGGCTTTGGCGCAGCATCCTGCACGGCGCCTCGACCAGCTCCCGCCATCCGGAGACCTCCTGCGCGAAGAGGAGGGGCGTCGCGTCCTGAAGATGCGTGCGCCCGATGCGGACCAGCTCCGGGAAGCGGGCGGCAAGCTCCTCAAACGCGGCGGCAAGCCGCTCGGCCGCGCACAGGACCTCCTTCTCCACGCTCAGCGCGGCGGCAATGTGCAGCGCAGAGGGATAGGTGTCGTTGCTCGACTGCGAGCAGTTCACCTGATCGTTCGGATGGAGCCTTACGCCACGCTCCGCCGCCAGATGCGCGATCACCTCGTTGAGGTTCATATTCGTCTGCGTGCCGCTTCCCGTCTGCCAGACGACAAGCGGGAACTCCTCGTCCCACCTGCCGCTTCGGATCTCGGCGCACACGGCGGAGACCGCCTCCGCCTGTTCCTCCGTCAGCTTTCCGAAGCGGGCGTTCGCCCGCGCGCACGCCTCCTTCAGGTAAGCGAAGGCGGTGATGATCTCCTTCGGCTGACGCTGCGCGCCGATTTTGAAATTTTCAAGGCTGCGCTGCGTCTGCGCGCCCCAGCGGCGCTCCGCGTCCACGCGGACCTCGCCCATCGTGTCATGCTCGATCCTGTATTCCATGCTCTTCCTCCGTCCCGGTGTTCAAAGCGTCTCCGGAAGCTCCGTCCGCTCGCAGACCTCCCGTATTTTCTCACGCAGACCCATCAGATCCTCAAACGCCTCCGGGCGGCGCGACGGGTCGCGCAGCAGCGCGGCGGGGTGGTACATGGCCGTCATCTCGACCCCGCCCTTTTTCACCCACTGCCCATGCTCGCGCGAGATCTTGAAATCCGCCCGGATCAGCCGCATCGCCGCGATCCGTCCGAGGCAGACGATCAGCTTCGGGCGGACCAGCGCCGTCTGCTCGCGCAGATAGCCGATACAGGCGTCCTGCTCCACGCTCAGAGGGTCGCGGTTCTGCGGCGGGCGGCACTTGACGATATTCGCGATATACACGCCGGTCCGGTCAAGCCCGATGATGGAGAGCATATCGTCAAGCAGCTGACCCGCCCTGCCGACAAAGGGAACGCCCTGCGCATCCTCGTTCGCGCCCGGTCCCTCGCCGATGAGCATGATCTCCGCGCTGCGGTTCCCGTCGCCAAAGACGACGCTTTTGCGCGTTTCGCACAGCGAGCATTCGCGGCAGTTCTGACAGCGCCGCTCAAGCTCCGCCCATTGATCGGACATGATGATCCCCCCGTTTTTGCGCTTTTCCCGCGCGTACTTTTCGACCATCATATCATGTTTTTCGCGCTTGCGCAAGAAAGGAAGCGCATTTTTCCCCGTTCCTTCGGGCAAACTGCTGCGGAGAAAGGAGCGAACAGCGTTCATGCCCTACTTCTGGTACTTTATCATCTACGGTTTTCTCGGCTATCTGCTGGAAAAGATCTTCGCCCGCGTCACCCGTTCGGCGCATCAGGTCCGCAAGGGCTTTCTGCTTGCGCCCGTCTGCCCTGTGTACGGCCTTGCCATGTGCGCCGTCCTTGCGCTCGGCGCGGAGCGGATCGGCAGCTTTTGGGAGCTGATGCTCCTCGGCGGCGTGACGGCGACGGCGGTGGAATACGCCGTCCACTGGGCCTACGACACGGCGCTCGGCGTGCGGTTCTGGGACTACAGCCCGACAAAGATGGACGTCAACGGCAGGATCTGCCTTCCGTTCTCCGTCGCATGGGGCGTGCTCAGCGCGCTCGCGGTCCGGTATGTTCAGCCCGCAGCCGCATCGCTTGCGGCGGCGGTCCCCTTCGCAGTGACGAACACGGTCCTGCTCTGCCTTGCGGCGGACGCGCTGTACAGCGTCGGCGTGCTGCTGCGCTGGGGCGATATAGAACTGCTTGCGCCCTGCGCGCTTCGAAACAGGCTCCGGACAGTATAGCCGTCCGGAGCCTCGGCATATCCGCCCTTTATGCTCCGCCGCGCCCCAGCCGATTGGACAGCCATCGGGCAATGTCCGCGTACACGATCTCCCGGCTGTCCTCGTTGAGGATCTCGTGCCGCAGACCGTCGTAAAGCCGCAGCTCCACATCGCGGACGCCCGCCGCGCGGAAGCTCTCGTACGCTGCGCGCACGCCCTTCCCCATGCCGCCGACGGGGTCGCGGCTGCCGGACAGGAAGAGGACCGGCGTGCTCAAATTCATGTGCCGCAGGTTCGACGGTCTTCTGATGAACCGCATCCCTTCGATCAGGTCCAGAAACAGTCCCGCGCTCACCTTTCCGCCGCACAGCGGGTCCGCCAGATAGCGGCCGACGTTTTCCTCGCTGGCGCTCAGCCAGTCGCAGTCCGTCCGGTTGGGCGCAAACGCCCGGTTGTACGAGCCGAAGACGAGCCGCTCCGCAATGGCGCTCGGGCTGTCCGGCCCCGTCCTCCTCGAGACCGCGAGCACGGCAAGCCTTCCGAGCGCGAGCCGGGCCGCCCCGCCCTGACCGGTCCCCACCAGAACCGCCGCTCCGACCGTCCCCGGAAAGCGGATGAGATAGGTCCGCGTGAGAAACGACCCCATCGAATGACCGAGCACGGCGTACGGAAGCCCGGGATACCGCTCCCCCATCAGGCGGCGGAGCGCATACATGTCGTCAACGGCATGCTTCCATCCGTCCCTCTCCCCGAAATACAAACCGGGCGCTCCCTCCGCGACGGACTGCCCGTGTCCGAGATGATCGTTCGCCGCGACGATAAAGCCGCGCCGGTTCATATACCGCGCAAACGGCTCATAGCGCAGCGCGTACTCCGCTATGCCGTGCGCAAGCTGCAATACGCCGACCGGTCCATGCTCCTCCGGAAGCCACTCGACGGCGTGGATCCGCGTCCTTCCGTCAGAGGACGGAAACGTAAATTCGCTTCGGCTGCTCAAAACGCACCCCCTCCTTCTTCCGATAGTCTGCCACGCTTCCCTTAAAAATAACAGGAGCCGTCTCGCCGCTCCCGCCGTCGGACGGCGTTCGGGCAAAATACATAATTTGTTTACATTCCCTCCCATTTCTTTTCTTGCATGGCGGCGCATGAACGCGTATAATATGGACATGCGGATACAGTTAAACTTTTTGAAAGGAGCAGAAGATCATGGCATTTCTCGAGAATCTGAGCAAGAAGGTGCAGGACGTTGCGTTCGTCGCGGCGGAGAAGGGCAAGGAGGTCGCCGTCGTCGTCGGCGAAAAGGCTCAGGACGCTGCCGAAGCCGTAAAGACCAGCATGGCGATCGCGGGCGAGCAGCGCGCCATTGAAAAGAACTATCGCACCATCGGCGAGTGGTATTTCTCCGCGATGGGCGACGACGCCCCGGAGGCGATCGCCGATATCGTCAAGGCCGTCCGTGAAAGTCAGGCCAAAATCATCGAGCTGGAGAGCCAGCGCCGCGCCAAGGGCGACGGGACGGTAGAAAGCTGCTGCACCGAGGTCGCGTCGGCTCCCGCCGAGGCGTGCGGCTGCGCCGAAGAGACGCAGGCTCCCGCCGGGGCATGCGGCTGCACCGAAGAGGCGCAGGCTTCCTCCGAGGCGTGCGGCGAGGCAGACGGAACTGCCGCGCAGGAGTAAGCGTCCGGCTTCTCCATCCTTTTATCCATATGCGAAGCGGACCGGGTCGTCCGCGCGCAAAAAATCAGCTCCTCCGTATGGCAGCCATACGGAGGAGCGTTTTTTCATTTTCGCCCGGTTCTTTCACCGGCACAGCAGCAGCGCCGCAAAAAACGCCGCCACGCTGATCCCCGCTCCGGAGAGCAGCTCCCACGCCGTGTGCCGCCGCAGCGTGAGCGACGACCAGACCACAAGGGCCGCAAGCGCGATGCACGGCGGCAGCATCCGCCAGCCGACAAAGCGCACAAGGTAGAGCATCGGGCCGGCGATCGAGCTTGCGTGTCCGCTCGCGTGGATCGGCGTCGCGTTGTTGCACAGGGTCAGCAGCACAAAGGAGACGAAATATCCGACGACGATCGTCAGCAGCTCGCGGCCGACCCGCGTACAGAGCGCGCCGACGAGCGCAAGCGAATAGCCCGCGCCGGTCATCACGAAGGCCAGTTCACGCTGTCCCTCTCTTCCGCGTCCCCTGTACTTCGGAAAGGCCGGCTGAAGCGGATAGGCCAGCATCGGCACCACGCCGAGAAAGAACAGCGTCAGCAGCTTTTCCCCCGTGCCGCGGAATATCGCCGGGTCCTCCGCGCCGAGCAGCAGGATCAGCACGGCGACCATCACGGGCGGCACGGTCAAAACACGGACGGCCTTCGCCGCCGTTTTCTTCACGCGTTCCATAAGCGTTTCCTCCTTCACCGCGCGTTTCTCTCTCACCCCTCGCGCCCGCCGGGCAAGAAGCGCTCCCCGTCCCCGCGCAGCGCGAGCCGTCCCGCCGAAAGCTCTGAAAGGGCGGCGGCAAAGGCCTCCACGTTTTCCTGCGGCAGCAGCAGATGCACGCCGGCCATCTCGCCGAAGTCCGTGCTCTCCTCCCTGCCGCCGTGCGCCGCCGCAAGGAGCCGCAGCCGCTCAAGCATCGGATAGGGACAGTCCGCCGTCATGGCGAACCACAGGCGCATTTTCGCCTTGCCCGCCGCGTCGAGCGCGTCCTTGGCGGACCGGGCGTAGGCCCGCGTCAGCCCCCCCGCGCCGAGCAGCACGCCCCCGAAATACCGGGTGACCACGCACACGACATTCTCCACGCCCTCCCGCCGGAAGACGTTCAGCATCGGCTGACCGGCAGTCCCCTGCGGCTCGCCGTCGTCTCCGTAGCGCACAACGCCGCCGTCATGCAGCGCGAAGCACCAGCAGTTGTGGCGCGCGTCATAGTATTTTTTCCGCATCGCGTCAACAAAGGCGCGCGCCTCCGCCTCCGTCCCCACACGGCGGATATGCCCGAGAAAGCGGGACCGCTTTTCCGTAAACTCCGTCTCGCCCGCCTCAAAGGGGACATAGTATTCAGACATTTTCCCACTGCTCCTTTGTGATGGCGTAGTAAAGAACGTGCCTCTCCTCGCCGGACTGCTCCGTCCGCGCCGTGTGTGTCAGCCGGTAGGAAAAGCCGCACTTTTCGATTACGCGGCGGGACCTTTCATTCCCGGCGAAGTGCGAGCACCAGACGCGCCGCGCGCCCTTTTCCTCAAAGCAGCAACGTAGCAGCTCGCGCACAGCCTCCGGAACAAGGCCCTGTCCCCAGAAGGGGCGCCCGATCCAGTAGCCGATCTCCTCCTCGCCCGTCACGCCCGGCACGGCGGCCGGGATCGTCCCCACCGAGCCGACGGCCTCCTCCGGTGCCTCCCGGAGGAACAGCGCATAGGTCCCGTCCGCGGAAAGGACGGTCCGGATGATCTCACGGCTGTGGTCCACGCTCGTGTGCACGGGCCAGCCCGCAGCGGGGCCGACGAGCGGATCGCTCGCATAGCGGTACAGGCTCTCCGCGTCCTCCTCGCGCCACGGGCGCAGGATGAGCCGTCTTGTCCCGATGGTCAATCCTCCCAGTCCTCCTTCGGCTCGGTATAGCCCTCGATGAACGCACGGACCTGCCCCAGCACGCGCGGCGTGCAGACCGCCGTAACGTCGATGGTCTCCCCGTACTCCACGCTCTCGACCCTGGCCTCGCGGTAAAGGCTGTCCAACAGACCGCCCCTGTCATACGGCAGGTGGAGCGTCACGCGGCGCGTCCCCTTGTCCAGCTCGTCGTCGATCGCCTTGAGCAAAGCGTCAAGCCCCTCGCCGGTCCGCGCGCTGATGTTGACCGTGCGCTCTCCGCGCGGGCGGACGTCGCCGTAAAAAAGGTCGGACTTGTTGTACACGCGGATGCAGGGGATCTGCTCCGCGCCAAGCTCGCGGATCAGGCCGTCCACGATCTCCGCCTGAGCCGCCCACTCGGGGTTTGAAATGTCGATCACATGCAGCAGGAGGTCGGCATACTCCAGCTCCTCCAGCGTCGCCCGGAACGCGTCGACCAGCTGATGCGGCAGCTTTCGGATAAAGCCGACCGTATCGGAGATCACAACGTCGAGCGTGTCCGAGACCGTCAAAAGCCGCGTCGTCGTGTCAAGCGTATCGAACAGGCGGTCGTTTGCCGGGATCCCCGCGCCCGTGAGCGCGTTGAGCAGCGTCGATTTTCCCGCGTTGGTGTACCCCACGATGGAAACGACGGGGATCTCGTTCTTGCGCCGCCGCTCGCGCTGCGTCCCGCGCACCCGGCGCACCTCGTCGAGATCCTCCTTCAGCTTGTCGATCTTGCGGTGAATGTGCCGCCGGTCGGTCTCCAGCTGCGTCTCGCCCGGTCCCTTCGAGCCGATAGGCCCCTTTCCGCTCGTTCCCGCCTGCCGCTCAAGATGCGTCCACATGCCGACCAGACGCGGCAGCAGGTACTGATACTGCGCCAGCTCCACCTGAAGCCGGCCCTCCTTCGTTCTGGCCCGCTGGGCAAAAATGTCGAGGATCAGACCGCTGCGGTCAAGCACCTGCACGCCAAGCTCGCTTGTCAGCACGCGCATCTGCGAGGGCGAGAGGTCGTTGTCAAAAATGACCATCGTGGCCTCCTGCGCCTTGACCAGCTCCCTGATCTCGGCGACCTTCCCCTCGCCGATGAAGGTGCGCGGATTGGGCGCGCTCAGATTTTGCAGCACCACGCCCACGCCCACGCCGCCCGCAGTCTCCACAAGCGCCGTCAGCTCGTCCATGCTCTGCTCGTCCGCGCAGTCCTCCCGAAGCACCGGCGAGGAAAGCCCCACCAGCACCGCTCGGTCGCGCGGACGGTCGATACTCTTCAAATTTTTCTCTTCCATAGAACTCCTTTTCGCGTTGAATTGCACCTGATCCGCACAGGTTTTGTCGAAGTGAAAACAAAAAAGGGTCTGCCAAAGCAGACCCTTTCCGTAGTGCTTACTTGTCCAG
>CAKTJA010000029.1 GCA_934567115.1 uncultured Oscillospiraceae bacterium | reverse complement strand
GACAGGACAAGGCATAGTATAGCAGTTCCCCCCACCGTTTGTCAAGGGTTTTTCCAAAAATTCAGAAGAAAAGCGAAAAATATATTCCGCCGCAAAATTTTGGGACTGCATCTTGCCAGCGCTTTTACTCTGTGATACAATTTATCAGTTAAAGTATACTGTTCGGAGGTTTATCGCTTGGAACGCAGAGAAATTCTGGTCAGCGCCGGGGAAACGGCGAAACAGCGGGAATACATGGAGAGGGTGCGCGCCCTGCACGAGCGCCGCACGACCGCGCCGCTCGCGTATGTGCACACCTTCGGGTGCCAGCAGAACGTCGCCGACGGAGAGCGGCTGATGGGAATGCTGCGCGAAATGGGCTGCGGCTTTACGGACGAGCCGGGCCGCGCCGACATTGTGCTGCTCAACACCTGCGCCATCCGCGAAAACGCGGAGAAAACCGTCTACGGCACGCTCGGCCAGCTCACGCACACCCGGGCCGCCAACCCCGATCAGATCATCTGTCTGTGCGGCTGCATGGCGCAGCAGCCCCGCGTGGCCGAGAAGGTGAAAAGCTCCTACCGTCATGTGGACCTTGTGCTCGGCCCTCAGGCGGAGTGGCGCTTTCCGGAGCTTCTGTACCGCGTTTATACCGAGCGCGGACGCATATTCTCCATCGACGACGAGCCGGGCCGCATCGCCGAGGACGTGCCCGTTTACCGCGCCGGCGGCGTGAGCGCATGGGTGAGCGTGATGTACGGCTGCAACAATTTCTGCTCCTACTGCATCGTGCCCTACGTTCGCGGACGCGAGCGCAGCCGCGATCCGGAGCGGATCGTGGCGGAGTGCCGGGAGCTGATCGAAGCCGGCTATCGGGAGATCACGCTGCTCGGTCAGAACGTCAACAGCTACGGCAAGGACCTCGGCACGGGCTTCGACTTTGCAGACCTGCTTGCGCAGATCGACGCGATCGAGGGCGATTACTGGATCCGCTTCATGTCCAGCCAGCCGAAGGACGCGACGCACAAGCTCTTCGACGTCATGGCGTCGGGCCGCCACATCGCCCACCAGCTGCACCTCCCCGTGCAGAGCGGGAACGACCGCGTGCTGCGCGCGATGAACCGTCCGTACGACCGCGCGGGCTATCTCGACCTGATCTCATACGCCCGGAGCGTCATGCCGGACCTTGTGCTTACGAGCGACGTTATCATCGGCTTCCCCGGCGAGACGGAGCGAGAGGCGATGGACACGGTGAGCCTTGTGGAGGAGGTCGGGTTCGACGCGCTCTTCACCTTTCTTTTTTCTCCCCGTCCGGGCACGCCCGCGGCAAAAATGGACGACCCCGTGCCCCGCGCGGACAAGCAGCGGTGGTTCGACGCGCTCTGCGCCGCGCAGAACGCGATCAGCGCCGCCAAACACGCGGCCTACATCGGAAAGACTGTGCGCGTTCTGGTCGAGGGGGAGAGCGACGACGAGCGCTGGCCCCTTTCCGCCCGCACGGAGGGCAACCGGCTCGTGCGCATGCGCGGCGGCCGGGCGCTGATCGGCACGTTTGCCGAAGTGAAAATTCTGGACAGCAACACATGGGCGCTGTACGGCGAAGCGGAGGAGACCGTATGAGGATCGTCACACTTCTTGAAAACAAGACAACAAGCGGCGCGCTGCGCTGCGAGCATGGGCTGTCGCTGTACATAGAGACGGAAAAGCACCGCATTCTGTTCGACTCCGGCGCAAGCGACGCGTTCGCCGAGAACGCGCGGACCCTCGGCGTCGATCTCGCGGCGGTGGATATCGCCTTTCTGTCCCACGCGCACAACGACCACTGCGGCGGACTGCTGACCTTTCTGGAGCTGAACCGCACGGCGAAGGTCTATCTTCAAAAGGAGGCGTTCGGCGCGTACTACGTCGTAACGCCCGAAAAGTGCGCGTTCATCGGCCTGGACCCCAAGCTGCACGACTTTGCCGACCGCTTTGTGATGGCGGACGGCGTGACAGAGATCGACGACGAGCTGACGCTTTTCTCCGGCATCCGCACGCACGAGCTTTTGAGCGAGGCGAACGCCACGCTGCGTGAGCGGGTCGGGGACGAGTACCCGCGCGACCCCTTCCGCCACGAACAGAACCTGCTCGTGACCGAGCGCGGCGAAACGGCGCTTTTCGCGGGCTGCGCCCACAGCGGCATCGTCAATATCATAAACCGCGCGCAGGATATCC
Source organism: uncultured Oscillospiraceae bacterium (assembly GCA_934567115.1). Lineage (GTDB taxonomy): Bacteria > Bacillota > Clostridia > Oscillospirales > Oscillospiraceae > Hominicoprocola. The sequence continues at coordinate 9,241 of CAKTJA010000029.1, read as the reverse complement.
TCGGTCGCGCGCCGGACGCGGTGTTCGCCGGCTTCCATCTCTACAATCCCTCGCTTGGGAAGAGCGAGCCGGCCCCGCTCGTGGACGCGGTGGGCGAGCGGCTGCGCGCGCTGAAGGGCATGCGCTGCATCACCGGTCACTGCACCGGCGACGAGGCCTACGCCCGGCTGCGCGAAAAGCTGGGGGAGCGGATCGAATACATGGCAGCCGGCACAAGCTTTACGCTTTGACGCCGCGCCGTCCCCTGCGGAGCCTTGAGAAAGAGAGAAAACGACATGGCCGAAATCACGCCGATGATGCGGCAGTATCTGGAAATTAAGGAGCAGAATCAGGACGCGATCCTGTTTTTCCGTCTCGGCGATTTCTACGAAATGTTCAACGAGGACGCAAAGCTCGCCGCCCGCGAGCTGGACCTTGTCCTCACCACGCGCGACCGCGGCAAGTCCGCCGAGGAGCAGACGCCGATGTGCGGCGTGCCCTATCACTCGAGCGACGGCTACATCGCCCGTCTGGTCGCCAAGGGCTATAAGGTCGCCATCTGCGAACAGACGGAGGACCCCGCGCAGGCAAAGGGTCTTGTCCGGCGCGACATCATCCGCGTGGTCACGCCCGGCACGGTGATCGACAGCGCCAGTCTGGACGACCGGCGCGGCAACTTTCTCTGCGGCGTGTTCCTTGACGAGCGGAACGCCGGGGCCGCGTTCTGCGACATGACCACGGGTCACACGCATGTAACGGCCTTCTCCGGCGCGGAGCGTGAGGAGCATCTGCACAACGAGCTTTCGCGCTTTTCTCCCGCCGAGGCTGTGCTCTCCGACGGGGCGTTCGAAAGCGCGGCGCTCACCTCTCTTCTAAGCGACCGGCTCTCCTGCCGCATCGAGCGGGGCGGAGCCAGGTTCGATCTGAACGCGGCGGAAAAGGCGATCCTCTCGCAGTTCGGCGAGGAGGCGTACGCCGCGCTTCCGCGCGGCAATCCCGCTGCGGCGCTTGCGCTGGGCGGACTTCTGAGCTATCTGCACGAAACGCAGAAAAGCGACCTTTCCCACATCCGCGAGCTTGAGTACTACGAGCAGGCCCGCTTTATGGAGCTGGACCTCGCCGCCCGGCGCAACCTTGAGCTGACCGAGACGATCCGCGGCAAGGAGAAGCGCGGCAGCCTTCTCTGGGTGCTGGACCGGACGAAAACCGCCATGGGCGCGCGCTGCCTCCGTTCGTGGCTGGAGCGGCCTCTGCGCGAGATCGCCGCCATCACGCGCCGTCAGAACGCGGTCGGCGCGCTGACGGGGGACGCCATGGCGCGCGAGGAGCTGATCCTCTCCCTGTCCGGGATCGGCGATATGGAGCGGCTGATCGGCCGCATCGTCTACGGCACGGCCGGCGGACGCGAGCTTGTCTCCCTGCGCGGGTCGATCGAGCGGCTGTCCGACGTGCGGCGGCAGCTTGCGCACTTTCCCTCCGGGCGGCTCGGCGAGCTGGCCGAGCGGCTCGACCCTCTGGAAGACGTGGCCGCGCGCATCGCCGAAGCGCTGACGGACGAGCCTCCGTTTTCCGTGCGCGAGGGCGGCATGATCCGCAAGGGCTTCAACGCCGAGGTCGACCGGCTGCGCGGCGTTCTCTCCGGCGGCAAGGGGCTTCTCGCCGCCATCGAAACGCAGGAGAAGGAGCGCACGGGGATCCGCACGCTGAAGATCGGCTACAACAAGGTCTTCGGCTACTATATCGAGGTGTCGAATTCCTTCAAAGATCAGGTCCCGGACACCTACATTCGAAAGCAGACGCTGGTGAACGGCGAGCGCTATATCACGCAGGAGCTTAAAGACCTCGAGCAGGAGATCCTGACCGCCGGCGAACGGGTGAACGCGCTTGAGTACGAGCTTTTTTCCGCGCTGCGGGACGAGGTCTGCGCCTGTGCGGAGCGCATCCAGCGGACGGCCTCCGCCGTCGCCGAGCTGGACGCGCTTGCCTCTCTCGCGCTCGTCGCGGCGAAAAACGACTATTGCTGCCCCGTGGTGGACGACTCCGGCGTGATCGAGATCCACGATGGGCGTCACCCCGTGGTCGAGCGCGTGCTCAAGGACGCCCTCTTCGTGCCGAACGACACTTATATGGGCGAAACGGAAAACCGCGCCGCCATCATCACCGGCCCCAACATGGCGGGAAAATCCACCTATATGCGTCAGGTCGCGCTCATCACGCTGATGGCGCAGATCGGCTCGTTCGTGCCCGCCCGCGCGGCGCGCATCGGCGTGGTGGACCGTATTTTCACGCGCATCGGCGCGAGCGACGACCTTGCAGGCGGTCAGTCCACCTTCATGGTCGAGATGAGCGAGGTCGCGGAGATCCTCCGTCAGGCGACGCCGCGCTCGCTTCTGATCCTTGACGAGATCGGCCGCGGCACCTCGACCTTCGACGGCATGAGCATCGCCCGCGCGGTTCTGGAGTTCTGCGCGGACCGCAAAAAGCTGGGCGCGAAGACGCTCTTCGCCACGCATTACCATGAGCTGACCGCGCTGGAGGGCGTGCTCCCCGGCGTGAAGAACTTCAACATCGCCATCAAAAAACGCGGCGACGAGCTGATCTTTCTCCGCAAGATCCTTCCCGGCGGCGCGGACCGGAGCTACGGCGTGGAGGTCGCGACGCTTGCGGGTCTTCCGCCGGCGGTGATCGCACGCGCGAAAAAGATCCTCGCGGAGCTGGAGTCCGGCGAAAGCCGCGCCCCCGTACGCGAGCCGCGCGAGCAGGTCTCCCTTTCCGCGCTGGGCGAGACGGAGGCGCTGGACATGCTGCGCCGCGCTCAGCCCGATACGCTCACGCCCATCGAGGCGATGAGCCTTCTGTACGAGCTGAAAAAGAAACTGCGGGAATCGTCCCCATAGAAAAAGAAAGGGGGGAGCGGACGTGGCAAAGAATGCCGCAGACTCCCACATGAATCAGACCGAGCGCGTCGCGGGGTCGATTCTTTTCGTCGTCTATCTTCTTGTGCTTCCGCTGCTGGCGGGCAGGATCTTCTCCATCGCGGGGGTCCTCCTCGACGTGGAGATCGGCCCGACGACAGCCAACAATATTTACTACTATGCGCTTTTCGTCATCGTTCTGCTGCTGTTCCACTCGTTTCTCGCGCACACGACCGGGCGGTTCCTCTCCGGCGCGAACCGCGCGATGGGGACCTTCTGCATAAGCCTGTTGGTTTTTTACGGCGCGAACGAGCTTTTTTACCGCGTGACGAACGTGCTTTTCAACAGCCGCATAAACCTTAACGACACGCCCATCGCCGCGCAGATCGACTCTGCGGCGCGGCTGACCGTGCTGATCATCGTCTTTCTCGCGCCCTTTATCGAGGAGGTCATGTTTCGCGGTCTGGTGTTCGGCTGTCTGCGCGAAAAAAGCAGGATACTGGCGTACGCCGTCTCCTGCGTGCTGTTCGCCTTTCTGCACATCTGGACGCTCGCCCTCTCCGGCTGGAGCTGGAGCTGTCTTATCCTCGCGCTTCAGTATCTGGTGCCGGGACTGGTGTTCGCCTGGGCGTTCGACAATTCCGGAACGCTGTGGACGCCGATCCTTCTGCACGCAACCGTCAACGCGCTGGCCCTGTGGACCGTCGCCGGGTAAGGAGGAAGCATGCCCCACATTGAACAGTTATCCCCGCACATCGCCGATCTGATTGCCGCCGGCGAGGTGGTCGAGCGTCCCGCGAGCGTCGCCAAGGAGCTGCTGGAAAACGCCATCGACGCGGGCGCGTCGATCGTCACGCTGGAGCTGCAAAACGGCGGCATGACCTATCTGCGCGTAACGGACGACGGCTGCGGCATCGCTCCGGAGGAGCTTCCCGTCGCCTTTCTCCGCCATGCGACAAGCAAGCTTCGGACCGCCGACGAGCTTTCCTCCATCGGGACGCTCGGCTTTCGCGGCGAGGCGCTTGCGGCGATCTCGTCCGTGTCCCGGCTGGACATATTTTCGCGTCCGCGCGGCGCGGCGGAGGGCGCCTCGCTGCACCTTGAGGGCGGCGCTCCCGACGAGGTCACGGGCGCGGGCTGTCCCGAGGGGACCAGCGTGATCGTGCGCGACCTTTTTTTCAACACGCCCGCACGGCTGAAGTTCATGAAGCAGGACCGCGCCGAGGCCAGCGCCATCGCGGGGCTTGCCGCGCACATCGCGCTTTCGCATCCCGATATTTCCTTCCGTCTCATCCGCGACGGGAGGGAGGAGCTGCACACCCCCGGCGACGGCAGGCTGCTCAGCGCGGTCTACGCCGCGCTCGGGCGTGAGTTCGCCCTTTCGCTGGCCGAGGTGAACGGCAGCGACGAGGCGCTGTCCGCCTCCGGCTTTGTCACGCGCCCGCTTGCGGGCCGGGGCACGCGCGGCATGCAGACCTTCTTCGTCAACGGGCGGTTCATCAAGTCCCAGCTTCTCACCGCCGCCGTGGAGGAGGCGTACGCCAACCGCATCATGAAGGGGAAATTTCCCGGCTGCGTGCTGAACGTCACGCTTCCGTGCGATATGGTGGACGTGAACGTTCACCCCGCCAAAACGGTCGTCAAATTTGTAAATGAGAAACGCGTTTTCGACCTTGTGTACCACGCCGCGTCCGACGCGCTCGACCGCGACGGCGCGCCGGAGCCGCCGAAGCGGCCCGAGCCGAAGCCGCAGGGCTTCTACCGCTCCATGACTGCGGAGGAGTTCCGCGCGCGGAGCGGGGAGCAGCCGTCCTCCGTGCCGAAGGCGGCGAACGCCGTCATCTCCGTCAGCCCCGCCGCGAGCGAGCTAAAGGGCCGGGCGGAGCTGAACGACTTCACCCGGCGAAGCGAGGCGCTTCCCGCGTTTGTTCAGGCGGCGTTTACGGCGAAGCGAAGCGCACCGGACGAGCCTTCCGCCGCGCCGGTCCCGCTTGAAGCGCCGCCCCCGCCGGTCGAGGCGCGCCCCGCGCCCGACGTTCCTCCCATCGCCCCGGCGGAGCCGGAGCAGACCACGCTCGAACCGGAAGCGCCCGCGCCGTGGCGCATCGCCGGGGAGGTGCTCGACACCTACATCGTCTGCGAGGACGGGGAGAAAAACGTCTGGCTGATCGACAAGCACGCCGCGCACGAGCGCATCAATTTCGACCGGCTCAAGGCCAACCCGGCGGAGATCATGCCGCAGGAGCTGCTGACCCCGGCGGTCGTTCAGCCCGGCGCGGAGGAGTACGCCGCATTGGTCGGTCAGCTGCCGCTGCTGCGCGAGTTCGGCTTCATCTGCGAGGAATTCGGAGACGGCGCACTTCTGATCCGCGCGCTGCCGTCCGACATTGCCGCCGGGGACGCGGCCGCAAGCCTTGAAGAGCTTGGCGGGCGGCTCACCGGGATGCGCCGCGCCGACCCCGCCGCCGCGCGGGACGCGCTGCTGCACACGATTGCGTGCAAATCCGCCATCAAGGGCGGCTGGAAAAGCGACGAGCGGGAGCTGCGCGTTCTGGTGAACAGCGTGCAGTCCGGCGAGGTCCGCTTCTGTCCTCACGGACGGCCCGTCGCCGTCAGGCTCACCGAATACGAGCTGGAAAAAATGTTTAAGCGCGCATGAGCGCGGAAGGGAGGTCCCATGCCGCCGAAGATCGTATGCGTGGTCGGTCCGACCGGCTGCGGAAAAACCGCGCTGGGCGTGCTGCTGGCAAAGGCGTTCGGCGGGGAGGTCGTTTCCTGCGACTCCATGCAGCTCTATCGCGGCATGACGATCGGCACCGCCGCGCCGACGGAGGCGGAGACGCAGGGCGTTCCCCACCACATGGTCGGCGTCATCGACCCGCGCGAGGACTACTCCGTCGCCCGCTACGCGGAGGACGCGGCGGCCTGTGCGGACGATATCCTTCGGCGGGGACGGCTTCCCATCTTCGTCGGCGGAACGGGGCTGTATCTCGACGCGCTCATACGCGGGCACGGCTACGCCCCCGGCGCAGCCGGCGGCAAGGTGCGCGGAGAGCTGGAGCGCCGCTGGGACGCGGAGGGCGGCGCGGCGCTTTTCGCTCAGCTGCGCCGGGTCGATCCGGAAAGCGCGGACCGGCTCCACCCGAACGACAAAAAGCGCGTCATCCGCGCGCTGGAGGTCTGCCTTGAGACCGGAGAGCCGCTCTCGCTGCATCAGGCGCGGACTGCGGCGGTCCCGCCGCGCTACGATCCGATCCGTCTCGGCCTCGCCTTCGAGGACCGCGAGGAGATGAAGCGCGCGATCGACGCGCGCGTGGACCGGATGGTGGAGCAGGGCCTGTTCGACGAGGTGCGCGCACTGCTCGACGCCGGCGTGCCGCGCACGGCGACAGCCATGCAGGCCATCGGCTATAAGGAGTGTCTGCGCTTCCTCGCGGGGGACTGTCCGGAGGAGGAGGCGGTCGCGGAGATCAAGCTCCGCTCGCGCCAGTACGCCAAGCGCCAGCTCACATGGCTGCGGCGGGAGCCGGACATTCACTGGTTCCTCTGGAAAAAATCACGGAATTTTGCCGAGGCTTTACAATTTTCGACGGAAATTCTTATGAACCATGGCGTATCCTGTCTTTAGACGAGGAACGGCGGACCGTCCGCTCCTCCGAACAAAAAGAAAGGATACATACCAACATGAAAAAGACAGCGAATCTTCAGGACGTTTTCCTTACCAAGGCCCGCAAGCAGAGCGTACCGCTGACCGTGTTTCTGGTCAACGGCTTCCAGATGCGCGGCACCGTGACCGGCTTTGACAGCTTCACCGTCGTGCTCATGAGCGAGGGACGGCAGCAGATGATCTACAAGCACGCGATCTCGACCATCGCGCCGCTTTCCCCCATTGATCTGCACGAGGCGGAGGAGACCGGGGAGGAACGTCCCGCGGAATAAGCTGAGAGAGGCGGACATGAAGGCACGATCTCTTTCCACAAAGCTGATATTTGTTTTTCTGTTCCTTGCCGTTGCGGCATACTTTGCCGTGCAGGGCTACCGATATCTTGTCAACCCGCAGACGACCACGCTGGTCTACGCTTACAGCAGCGAGGACAGCATCACGGTGAGCGGCTGGTTCGTGCGCGACGAGCAGATCGTCGAGTGCGGTGAAACGCTGCTCGAGCTTGAGCGGGCGGAGGGCGAGCGGGTCCCGGCGGGCGGAACGCTCGCGACCGTTTACCGCAGCGAAAGCGCGCTCGACGACCACCGCACTCTCCGCTCTCTGCGTACAAAGCTGGAGCAGCTCCAGTACGCGCGCGAGGCGGCGAAGGACGCCGAAACGGCGCTCAAGCTGGACGGCGACGTGCGAAGCGGCGTCATCTCTCTGCGCGCCGCTCTCGCCGCCGGGAGCTATACCGCCGCCGAAAGCGCGGGCGAGGCGCTGAAAACCACCGTGCTCAAGCGGGAGTACGCCTACGAGGGTGCGGAGGACCTCGGCGCGCGCATCGACGCGCTGAAAGCGGAGATCAGCTCGATCTCCGCCCGGCTCGAGGGCGGCACGCAGAAGATCCGCGCCTCCGCCGCAGGGACCTACAGCGCCGTGGCCGACGGCTACGAAAGCGTGCTCACGCCGGCAGCGGCGGAGAGCATGAGCGTCGCGCAGTATGACGCGATCGCGCCGGACGGCTCCTCCTCGACCGTCGGGAAGCTGATCTTCGGGGAGGAGTGGCGCTTCATGACCGTGCTGAGCGCCGCGCAGGCCGCAAGGCTGGAAAAGGGACAGGCCGTCGGTCTGCGCCCCCTGACCGGCGTGGACTTCGACCTTGACGTTACGGTCGAGCGCATCGGACGCGAGGAGAACGGGCGCTGCGTCGTCGTCCTCCTCGGCGACAGCCGCCTTGCCTACGTGTCGCTGCTGCGCGCGCAGAACGCCGAGCTGATCCTGCGGCGCTACGAGGGTCTGCGCATCCCCAAAAACGCGCTCCGCGTGAACACGGACGGCGCGAGCGGCGTCTACTGCCGCGTGGGGCTGCGCGCTTATTTCAAGCCCGTTGAGGTGCTGTGGCAGGGGGAGGATTACTGCCTCGTCCGACCGGTGACGATCGAATCCACGATCGAAAGCAGCATCCAGCTTTATACTCTGCGGGTCAACGACGAGGTTATCATCTCGGCGAACGACCTGTATGACGGAAAGGTGATCGAATAGCTATGAGCATTCAGGAAAACATCGCACAGGTACGGGAACGGATTGCCGCCGCAGCGCGGTCCGCCGGCCGCAGTCCGGACGAGATCACGCTCGTCGGCGCAAGCAAGATGAACGACGCGGCCGCCTGCCGCGAGGCCATTGCCGCCGGGATCGACGCGCTGGGGGAGAACCGCGTGCAGGAGATGACGCAGAAGCTTGCCGAGCACGCCTACGACGGCGCGCCGCTGCACTTCATCGGTCATCTCCAGCGCAACAAGGTGAAGCAGGTGGTTGGCAAGGCCGCGCTGATCGAGTCCGTCGGCTCGTATGAGCTGCTTGAGGATATCGACCGGCAGGCGGAAAAGCTCGGCCTTGTGCAGCCCATCCTGCTGGAGGTCAACATCGGCGGGGAAGAGGCGAAAAGCGGCTTTCCGCCGGAGGAGCTTCGCGCGGCGGCGGAGCGGGCGAAAACGCTCGCGCATGTAACGCTGCGCGGGCTTATGACCATTCCTCCCGTGACGGAGGAGGCGCACGGGAGCGTGCCCTACTTTGAAAAAGTTCATGCGCTTTATGTTGACATCAACGAGAATTTGTATGATAATAAGCTTGATATATTGTCCATGGGCATGAGCGGCGACTACGAGGACGCCATCCGCTGCGGCGCGACGGCGGTCCGCGTGGGCACGGCGATTTTCGGCGCACGGCACTATACGATTTGATGCGGGGAGGTATTTTCCATGGGACTGATCGAAGACCTGAAAAAATGGGCGCATCCGTACGAGGATGAGGATGAAGAATACGAGGACGATTTCCCCGATCTCGGCTCCCGCGACGCCGGGGCCTTTTCCGACGACCGGCGCAGAAGCGACCGCGACCGTGACCGCGACCGCGATGATGAGCGCCGCAACAAGGTTGTCAACATTCATGCGACAACGCAGCTCAAGGTCGTGCTCGTCAAGCCGGAGCGGTTCGAGAACGCCAGCGAGATCGCGGACCATCTGAAGGAGAAGCGCACGGTGGTCATCAACCTTGAGTCCACGAATAAGGACATTGCCCGCCGCCTGATCGACTTTCTCTCCGGCGTCGCCTACGCGGGCGAGGGGAAGATTAAGAAGGTCGCGGCCAACACCTACATCATCACGCCCTACCACGTCGATATCATGGGCGACCTGATCGACGA
>CAKTJA010000028.1 GCA_934567115.1 uncultured Oscillospiraceae bacterium | reverse complement strand
CCGTCAGCTTCAGGAGCACCGTCTGGAAAAGGAATACCTTGCCGTCTGCGCGGGCGAGCCGTCTCCCAGCGAGGGAGACATGCTCGACCTTTTGTACAGGGATCCCGCAAAGCAGAAGGCCTTTGCCGTCAAATCCCCGCGCCGCGGCGTAAAGGAGGCCTCCCTTTCCTACCGCGTACCGGAGACCCTCGCGGACGCGTCCCTCTCTCTGGTGCAGATCAGGCTGCACACCGGGCGGTTCCACCAGATCCGCTGTCAGTTCGCCGCGCGGGGGTTCCCCCTTGCGGGCGACGGCAAATACGGCAGCCGTGTGAAGGGCTGCTCCGCCGCTCTGTGGTGCCGTCGACTCACCTTTTATGACCCCTCGGACGGGGCGCGGCTCACCTTTCAGGCGCCGCCGCCGAACGTGTTTCCGTGGTCGCTTTTTCAGGCGGCTTCGCAGTGAGGAAAAGCGCGCCGCCGGAACGTCCCCACACCGCACAGCCGGTCCGTTGGAACGCCGCGTCCGACGGACCGGCTCCTTTTATCTCATCCCCGGACAGACCGCCCGCTCCAGAGAGCCGAGCCATGTTTTCCCGTTCGCGCGCACCACGTCCAGCGGCGTCAGCGCGGCGGTGTTCACCGGGCGCACGCGCCCTCCCGCGCTCCCCGGCGGCAGAAAGCTGCCCGCCGCACTCAGGCACATGGCCCGCCCGTCGATCTCGCCGCGCCAGAGCATCACGTGTCCCGGAAAGTACAGGATCGCCCCGACGGGCAGCGCGCGAAGCGCCGCAAGCTTCTCCGCCGCCGTCATGCCCGTCAGGTCGATCCCTCCGGGAAGCTGCGCCAGATCGCAGGCGTTGCGCGGCAGTCGAAAGCCGAAGCAGCGGTACAGCTCCATCACCAGCGCGGAGCAGTCGCGTGAGCCGAGCATTCCTCCCCAGCCGTACACCTCGCCGCGCACCTTCTCCATCTGCTTCAAAACCGTCTGCTCCGTATAGGGGAGCCATCCCTCGCAAACGCCGCAGGAGATCGGGACCAGCGCCCGCACAAAGCGCAGCGTCCCGTCCGCGCCGCGCGTCGGAAGCTCCACGACATAATTGTCATACGATATCCTCCGCCGGACCTCCCGCGCCTCATCCGGTCCCGCCGCCAGCCGAAGCGTCGTCCCCATCGTCAGCTCCATTGAGGAGACCGCCGGCTCATACGGGTCGGCGCACAGCGTAAACCGGCTCGCGGTCACCAGCAGAAAGCTTCCCTCCCGCGCCGCGATCCATTCCCCATAATTTCCGCACAAGCCCACGCTCTCCGCCGCGATCCAGCCCATGCCGAAGTATGCGGCGGCATAGTAGAACAGGCCGTCCGCGCTCGTGTGGAAAACCGCGAGCGGCTCCCCGGGAAGGACGGCGCTCTCCTGCATCAGGTCGTCGTAGCGGTCGTCCGGGGTCCGCGTGACCGCCTTCGCCGTTGGGAACGAGCGGAAGGCGCTTCTTTGCGTGCAAACGCCCCAGCGCGGCTTTGTCCGCTCCGCAGCGGCGAAGGCCCTGCGGTTCTCCGCAAGCGCGGCCCAGTCCTCCCGCGTCAGCAGACGGCCCTCCGCGTAACACGGCTCCTCCGGCGGCTCCGGAGACGAAAGCCAGCCGGTCAGCTCCCTGCGTGGGATCCCGGACTGAAAATCCTCCAGCTCGTAAAGGTGCGCCTCTCTGCCGGGCGAACGGAGCAGCAGCGCGTTCCGGCGCACGATCTCCTCCGATGTGAGCAGCGGTCGATCGTTCCGCAAAATTCCCGTCCTCCTCTCTTCCCGCCGTGCCGTGTCAGCCGCCGCACGGCGCTGCTTCTACTCTATGCCCGCCTCCGCCCGATAGCACCGGAAATGCCAACGCCGCCGTGCGGCCCCCGATCCGCAGCAAAGCAAAAGACCGGAGCTTTCGCTCCGGTCTTTCCGTCGGTCCCGGTCCTCATGCGCACGCTCACGCCGCGCCGCTCTGCTCCTCGAACCGGCTGCGGGGCAGCAACTCGATGGCGTAGACGTCGGCCCAGTAGCCGCCGGCGTCGGGATCGGTATAGTCGATGCGCACGTTGTCGCCGACGTTCAGCAGCGGCGCGTTGAGGACGCTCGATGCGTCGGCGCAATAATACCCGCCGCCGTCAGAGAGCAGGAAGAAGTAGTGCGAGCTGCCGTTGATGACCGCGCTGCGAATCTCGGTGATCGTGCTCTCAACGCTCTTCATCCCCTCCTGCTGCGGCTGGTCGATGTTCATCTGATCGTCGGAGATCAGATTGCTACGGCGGAGCATCTCGCGATAGTTCGTCTCGCACTCGGCGACCGTCGCGCCGGTGGCGACGAGCTGATACTGGTTGACGTTGACCATGGCGTACATCTTCACCAGCTCGCTCGCGTCCTTGAGCGCCATAAAATAGGTCGGCTGATCGGCGATGTTCAGCAGCAGCGGGAACGTCGCCTTATAGCGCAGGTTCTGCACCTGTCCCTCGGCGCTGTCTCTCGCGCTGTACTCGGTCGCGCCGGCGCAGGGGTAATACCTTGTCTCCTTCGTGCGCTGGTTGGAGAGCAGGAAGCCGATGTTGCTCTCGTCCCCGCCGACGCTGGTCACGCCCGTGTAGAGATAAACGTCGTCGCCCTCGGCCAGATAGTTGTATCCGTCGGTCGTAACGGTGACGTCGCGCTGACCGAAAATGGAGTTCAGAAAGCCGTTGTGGTACATGCCGTAATAATCGTACTGCTCGATGATGAGGTCGGCGGAGTAAACGTGATCGACCCATGCGGGCGGCTCGGCATAGTATTCGCTCTCGCCGGTGACGGCGTTGACGAGCACCGCGCCGTTGTTGTCCGTTCCGCCGAACAGTCCGATGGTCTTCTCCTTCTTTGCGCAGACCCAGTAGGGCGTCCCCTCCTCGTCGATCTCAAAGACCGGCTCTTCAAACATGAAGGTCGGGTAACGGAAGCGCAGATGGCGGTAGAGATTGCGGGAGAAATGCTCGGTGGTGGTGTATTTCATGCCCTCGTCAAGCCGCACGACGTCCACGCTCTGGTCCACCATGTCGATGACCAGATACGCCGGCAGCCCCTCGGAGCGGTTGTTGAACCATTTGATGATGTCGCCGTAACGCAGCGGCGTGACCCGCACAGGCCGACCGTGGTAGTTGATCTGCGTATAATCCTCGGCCACCTCGAACTGAGAGACCATATCGCTCAGCTCGCCGAGCTTGCGGTCGCCGAGCTTTTCGGCGCTATCGCGGTCGAGCATGGGGATGCGGTCGTAGGAGACCTCCGCGATCTCGGAGGAAAAGTCGCCGCTCTGCACGGTCAGAAGCTTCTGATAGCTGCCCGCGCGGAAGACCACCCACGAGGAGACGCCGCCGAGGATCGCAACGACCACCAGTCCCGCCGCCAGAAAAAACGGGACGGTGCACTGCTTCTTCACAAAGGAGAAGTATCCCTTCGCCCCCTCGCCCCGGAAGCCGGAGGTCAGCACGGCGCAGCCGCAGTACACCGCGCAGAGGAGCAGGATAAAGCCGTAAAACTCCTCCGCGTGCAGGTTCAGCGGCGGAAGCTCCAGATAGAAATAAACCGCGCCGACAAGAAGCGTGACGATCAGGTTGATCGCAATGCACCTGCCCCTGCTTCCCGCCGCCCGGCGCTGCTTCCGCTCGTGCGGCTGGCTCTCTCCGCCGCCGTTTTCAAACTGGAAGCCGCCGGCGTCGGACCCGGTAAATTTGATTTTCATACAATTCCTCTCTTCCTCAAAAAGGCGGCGCGCGCCGCTTTTTAAAAAGTCATGCCCCGCGGAAAGCGTTTTCACACACGCCGCGGCAAAGGACGGACCGCACGGAGCCATGCCGATCGTTTTGCGATTATTATATCACGGCCGGGGGCAAAAACAAGCCGATCGCCGATTTGTCACAAATTGTTAACCATTTCCTTCTCCGCGCGAAGGGGCGTTCCCCGGACCCGGCAAAAGCGGCCGGAGCGCTTTCTTCGCGCCCCGACCGCTTTTTTTACTTTCTGTTTCGCAGAAGCACGAGGCCCACGACAAGTGTGAGCAGAACGACCAAAAGCTTTTTCATTATTTACTCCAGATTCAGCTTCCTTGTAAGGAAGAAATACGTGACAAAGTAGAAAGCGGCGCAGATCGCCAGCTCGCTGACAAGAATGCCGAAAAGCAGAAGATTTATCGAATAGACCCCGGCAAACTCCAGCCACGACGCCGGCCCTCCGCCAAGAAACGCCGCTATCATGAAAACCGCCGCCACCTGCACAAGCTGCGTAAACGCCAGGAAAAATACGACGGTAAGCAGACTTTTATGCTTGTTGAAGCTGTAGCCCACGGCGTAGGCCGCATAGAGGATGAGGGTGGAGGCAGCGATCCCGACAACGCCATTGAGGAAAAGCTCAAGCCCGAAGAGCAGCACCTGCCCGCGCGTGGAGCCGTCCAGCGTGCCAATGAAGCGGAACAGCTCGGAAAAGCCGCGCGGGATAAGCATCCAATCCTCCCCCGCAAGCACAAGGAACAGGAAAACCAGCATCAGCGCGATGCCCGCCGCCGCGTACCACACGGCGGAAACGATCAGCTTGGAGGCAAGGAGCTGATGCGTGCTTACCGGCAGCGTCAGCGTGAGGTAGCCCTCGTCCTTTAGCATGTGATTGCGGAAGCGGACGGCGGAGACCACCATGGGCGCAAGACTCAGCGCCGTAACGCCGAAGAAAAAAACAATGAAAATAATGGTCGCCAGAAAATTGACGATCCAGTGGCGCTCCCCGCCAAACACCTCAACGGACAGGCGCGCGGCGGCCGTCAGCACCAGCATGCCCGCAAAAACCGGCCACATGAGACGGCTCGTCGCCCGAAACTCATGCTTCATCAATTTTCTCAGCATCTGAACACCTCCCTGAAAAGCTCGTCCACGCTCTTCCCCGTTTCGCTGCGGATCGAATCCACGCTCACATGACGCTCAACGCAGCCGTCGCGCAGGAAGATCACCTCGTCGAGCACCTGCTCCACATCCGCGATGAGATGCGTGGAGATAATGACCGAGGCATCCTCGCTGTAGTTGCTGATGATGGTGCGCAGGATGTAGTCCCGGGTCGCGGGGTCCACCCCGCCGATCGGCTCGTCAAGCAGGTACAGCTTCGCCTTCCGCGACATGGTAAGGACAAGCTGAAGCTTCTCGCGCATTCCCTTTGAAAGCGTTTTGACGCGTCCCTTCTCCTCAAGTCCGAGGCGGGAGATCATGTCCTCCGCCGCCGTACGGTTAAAGTCCGCGAAAAAGTCCGCGTAATAATCGACCGTCTGCCGTATGGTCATCCAGTCCGGCAGCGCGTTGCGGTCCGGAAGGTAGGATACCACCGCCTTCGTCCGCACGGACGGCTCCATCCCGTTGATGTAAAGTCTGCCGGCCGTCGGCGTCAGCAGCCCGTTCGCCAGCTTGATCAGCGTGGTCTTTCCGCTCCCGTTCGGCCCGAGCAGCCCGATGATGCGTCCCGGCTCCAAGCAAAGGTCCACGCCGTTGAGCGCGGTCTTTCCGCCGTAGCGCATGGTAAGGCCGCTGCATTCAAAAATACTCACTTTTCTTCCTCCCTTCTCTCCTGCAGCAGACGTATGACCTCTTCCCTGCCGCAGCCGAGCTTCGCCATCTCGGTCAAAAACTCCTCCACACACCTGTCCGCCAGACGGAATTTTGCATTCTCGATCATGTGTACATTCTCCGTCACGAAGCGGCCCGCCGTGCGCTGGGAATAGACAAGCCCCTCCCGCTCAAGCTCCGCAAGCGCGCGCTGCATCGTGTTGGGGTTGACGCCCGTCTCTACCGCAAGGTCGCGCACCGAGGGCAGCCGCTCGCCGGGCTGGAACTCCCCTGTAATGATCGCCTGACTCAGCCTTACGGTAAGCTGCGTGTAGATGGGCTGGTCATTGCGAAATTGCCACTCCATTCCGTTCCTCCTTTTCTGTGTCGTTGTATTAGGTGATTAGTACAATAATACATTTGACAGGATTTGTCAAGAGGTTTTTCAAAATTTTTCCGGCAAGGCGCGGCGCTTGACATTTCGCGCCAAGTCCGCTATGCTATCCCATGGCGCGGCGGCTCCTTTGTTTTTTTAAAGGAGGAGCCGCCGAAAAAGAGAAAAGAGGAACGCTTTCATGAAACGTTTTTTTGCCCTGCTCACCGCCCTTTCGCTGATCCTTGCGCTGTCCGCATGCGCCCCCGCGCGCACGGAGGGCGGCGCGGAGGAGCCTCCTGCATCGGAGGGCTATCCCTTTAAAACGGTCACGATGATCGTGCCCTACGGTCCCGGCGGCACCGCCGACCTTGTCGGCCGTCAGCTTGCCGCCGCGCTTGGCGAGGCGCTGGGCGTGAAATTCGTCGTGGAAAACCAGCCGGGGGCCTCCGGTGCGATCGGCTGCCGCATGGCGCTTGACGCTGCGCACGACGGCTCCGTCGTCCTCTTCTGCGCCGACAGCCTCGGCACGCAGCGCGTCATGGGCCTGAGCGAGCTGAGCTACGACGACTATGAGCCGATCATGGTCACGGCGGACGACCCGAAGGTCGTCGTCGTCGCGGCCGACTCCGATTATCAGACCATGGAGGAGCTGCTTGCCGACATCGCCGCGCGGCCCAACGCCGTCCAGATGGCCTACACCGGCCCCGGCGGTTCCGGACATGTGCAGGCGCTGATCCTCAACCGCTTCGGCTACTACCCGGCGCTGACGGCCTACAACTCCGGCGCGGAGGGGATCGTCGCCGTGCTGAGCCATCAGGTCGCCTTCACCAATTCCAATTACTCCGCCGTCGCGTCCTTCATCGAAAGCGGAGACGTGCGGCTGCTCGCCGCCTGTTCGACCGAGCGGATGGAGCGTCACCCGGACGTGCCCGCGCTCGCCGAGCTGATCGAGGGCAGCGAGAGCTACATGCTCCTGCCCTACACGCCGCTGAGCCTTGTGGTCGCGAAGGACGTTCCCGGCGAGGTGTGCGAGCTGCTGCGCGCCGGCTGCGCCGAGGCGGTGAAAAGTGAGGCGTTCAATGATTACATGGACCGCAACAGCATCGCGCGGCTCTATGAGCGCTATCCCACCCCGGACGATATGCGCGCTTTCTATAAGGAATGGGAGTCCCGGGTCTCGTGGCTGATCTACGACGCGGGCGCCGCCATGTACAGCCCCGCCGATTTCGGCATCGAACGGCCCGAGGATTGAAAACGGAAGGAGGCGATCCGCCTTGCGCAGGTATCTTAACAACCGCTCGATCCGGGACGGCCTCACCGTCCTGCTGCCGAGCCTGCTCTTGCTGCTGCGGAGCCTGCGCGGCTTCGCCGGCGCGGACGCGCTGCGCTCGCCGGCGATGTCGCCGTACCTGTTTCCTCTGCTGCTGTCCGTGCTGGCCCTGCCGCCCGCGCTCTCCCTTCTTGCCGAGGGACGGCGCGCCGTAAGAGAGAGCGCGCCCGGCGCGGACGAAGCGGAACGCGAGAGCCGCCGCACGGACAGCGGTCTGAAGCGGACGGCTCTCTCCGGTCTTCTGACGGTGGCCTACTGCGCGCTGCTGCCGCTGCTGCGCTTTATCCCCGCCACGGCGCTGTTTCTCGCCGCGCTCATGCTGCTGCTCGGCGAACGGCGGTGGACCCGCATCGTGCCCATCGCGCTGACCGCGCCCCCGGCGCTCTACATGATCTTTGCGCTCGGACTGAACGTCCGGCTGCCCTGAGAGGAGGAGCGCGCATTATGGACATGCTTGCAGGGGTCGCTTCCTATCTCACAGACCCGCGCTTTATCCTGTTTGCTTTTCTCGGCGCGGCGGCGGGCATGCTCGTCGGCGCGATCCCGGGGCTGTCGGTCTCCATGGCCACGGCGCTGCTGGTCTCCATCACCTACTCGTGGGAGATCGGCGACGCGCTGGCGAGCGTCATGGGCGTTTACGTGGTGGGCGTCTACTCCGGGGCCGTCAGCGCGATCCTGATCAACATCCCCGGCGCGCCGTCAAGCGTGGTGACGACGCTCGACGGCTATCCGATGGCGCTGCGGGGTGAGGCCCGCAAGGCGCTGCGGTACGCGACGGTGTACTCCTTTGTCGGCAGCGTGTTCGGACTTGCCGCCCTCGCCGTTCTGGCCCGTCCCATCACTGCGGCCGCGCTGCGGTTTCAGCCCATCGACTACTTTCTGCTCTCGCTCTTCGGCCTCGCCGCCGTGGGCGCTCTGACCGCGAAAAGCTTTTCACGCGGCCTTGTCAGCGCTCTGCTCGGCGTTCTCTTTGCGCTGGTCGGCATCGATCCCGTGGTCGGCACGCCCCGGCTGACCTTCGGCATAGAAGGTCTCAAGGCCGGGATATCGACCGTGCCGGCGCTGATCGGCCTGTTCGGTCTGGCCGAGGTCCTCTCCTGCATCTCCGACGGGATGGCGGACGGCGAATGTCCCGCGGCGGAGGAGCGCTCCGTCCCCCTGCGCGAGGTGCTGCGCGAGCTACCGCGCTCTCTCTGGTACTGCACGGTCGGTACGCTTGTCGGCGCGCTGCCGGGCGCGGGCGGGCCGGTCGCGTCCTTTCTTGCCTACGGCGAGGCCAAGCGCATCGTCCGCCGCCCCAGCCGTCCCTTCGGCGAGGGAGCCTACGAGGGCATCGTCGCTTCGGAGAGCGCAAACAACGCCTGCATCGGCGGCGCGCTGATCCCCATGCTGACGCTGGCCATTCCCGGCGACGCCGTGACTGCGATCCTTCTTTCGGTCTTCCACGTTCACGGGCTTCAGCCCGGACCGATGTTTCTGCGGAACGACCCCGCCGGCTTTTACGCGATCCTTGCCGGTGGTCTGCTCGGCTGTGTGTTCCTGCTGCTGCTCGGCACGCTGGCGGCGAAGCATGTCAGCCGCGTGATCCTTATACCGAAGCGGCTGTTGCTTCCGGTGGTCGCGGTGCTGTGCGTGATCGGGTCCTACGCGTGCAGCGGACGGCTGTTCGACGTGGGCGTGATGCTCTTTTTCGGCGTGCTCGGCTTTCTGCTGCGCCGCCGGGGCTTTCCCGTCGCGCCGGTCACGCTCGGACTGGTGCTCGGCGGACTGATGGACGCAAGCTTCCGCCGCGCGGTCTCCCTCGCCTCCACTGCGGACCGCTTTCTTCCCGCCATGTTCGGCCGACCGATCACGCTGGTCCTGCTGTTCGCGGTCGCGGCGACGGTCATCGGAAACATTCTCCGCACAAGGCGGCGCAAGGTCGAATGAGATGCGCGTCCTCCGGCTCCAATGCTATATTTGTTCAGTTTCCCGAAAAATTTACAAAATAAGCGTCCTTTTTCGCGCAAATTGTCGGGATAATCCGAAAAACACAAAAGCCGAGGGCCGAGGCGCAATGCCCCGCTCCTCGGCTTTATAACGTTTCCCGACCTCCCGTCTCCCCCCTCCTTCAAGCTTTTTGACGGAGAATCATACCTCCCCCCCGCCGCTTCGGCGGAACACACCCAACGCGGCGGCACAGCTGTCAAAAAAACGGCGCGCCCGCCTCGAGGCAGGTGCGCCGTTCGATGTTTTCCGCCGTTTTCGTATCGCCTGTGAGATCGGCCCGCCGCTCACACGGTCTCGTGTCCCGCCGCGCGGATGGCGGCAAGCGCCAGCTCCAGCGTCGGATCGACCGCCGGGTAGTCGAGCCGGTACAGCTCGAACGCGGGCGGAAGCTCCGTACAGCCGAGGATCAGCGTCTCCGCCCCGCGCGCAAGCAGGCTCTCGCATGTGCGGCGAAGCCCAGACGCGTCATAGCTCCGGTTCCCCGCCTTCACGCCGTTGTAGATCGCGTCCATCACCGCCGCCTGCTCGTCCTCCTCCGGAACAAGCAGCTCGATGCCGCTGCCGTCAAACGTCCGCTGATAGATCCCGGTCCGCACTGTGCCGTCGGTGGCAAGCAGTCCCGCGCGCTTCACGCCGCGCACCCTGAGCGCGTCACGGGTAAGGGCGATCATATGCAGCACGGGAATGCCGACGCTCCGCGCCACGCTGTCGTGGAAGTTGTGCGCGGTGTTGCAGGGCATGATGATGAGATCCGCGCCGATGCTCTCCAGCCGACGCGCGCTTTTGACCATCTCCGGCACGGGGTCGGCCCCGCCGTGCAGCAGCGCGGCGGTTCGGTCCGGGATGTCCGTGTTGGAGTCGATGCACACGCGCGGATGCTCCTGATCGCAGGACGCCGCCGTGTGCGCCGTGATCTTCGTAAAAAGATCCGCCGTTGCAAGCGGCCCCATGCCGCCGAGAATTCCGATGACCTTTCCGCTCATTTATCCGCACGCTCCCCTTCTCCGTCGTTCTCCCCGCCGCCGAGACCTGCGGTAAGCGCGTCGAGCCTTCGCTCCATGCGCGCAAGCCTCATGTGCGGCAGGACGCTCACAGCCGCCGCAGCGACCGCCGCCACATATTTCATCATGGCGCTCCCCTTGCGGCGTCAGTCCTCAAGCAGCTTCCGCTCGTGTCCCGGCAGGGCGGCAAGCTCACGGTCCCGCCGAATGATGCGCCGAAGCGCCTCGACCGCGACCTTGACGGCCGCCGACGTATCCTCGCTCATATCCTGATCAAGCCCGGCCTTCTCCCGCTCCTGATTCCACACCACATGGAAGCACGACCCGCAGCGGCAGCCGAGCGCGGCAGCCACGACGAACAGGGCGGCGCTCTCCATCTCGCTGGCCTTGACGCCGAGGCGCTTCCAGCTCTCCCACTTTTGAAGCAGCTCGTAATAGACCGGGCTTTTCTCCGGGCTGTGCTGTCCGTAGAAGCTGTCCTTGCACTGCACCACGCCGGTGTGCGTGCGATAGCCCAGCTCCCGCGACGCATCGCGCAGCGCGAGCGTAAGGTCGAAGTCCGGTACGGCGGGATACTCAATGGGCGCGTATTCCATGCTCGTATGCTCATAGCGGATCGCGCCGGTCGCAACGACGACGTCGCCGGACCTCACGTCGATATCGACCCCGCCGCAGGTGCCGGTGCGTATGAACGTGTCCGCGCCGAGCCGGTGCAGCTCCTCCATGGCGATGGACGCGCTGGGTCCCCCGATGCCGGTGGAGCAGACGCTGACCTTTTCGCCGAGAAGCGTCCCGGTGTAGGTGGTGAACTCACGGTTCTGCGCGACCTTGACCGCGTTGTCGAACAGCGCGGCGATGGACGCGCAGCGCCCCGGGTCGCCGGGCAGGATGACGTAGCGGCCTACCTCTCCCTCCGCGCAGTGAATATGGTATTGACGTTCCAGTTCATGCATAGAAGTCACCCCTCGCAAAACAGATTTTCATTATTATAGCAAAATCGGACCTGCTTTTCAAGCGGCGAAGCGCGGCCCGCTCCATCCAATTTTCGGCGGGAGCGCGGAGCCGTCCCGAGGCCTGTTCACCGGCGTTCAAATTCGCACTTGTCCTTTTCCTGAGACCGCCCGTCCGCCTTCGGCTCCTTCTTCAGCAGGGACGCCGCGGTGATGACGGTCAGCACGGATTCCGTCACCATTCCGGAATACGACCGCACCGCGATGACGTATACCAGCCACGAAAGGCCGCTGACGATCCCCGCCGCCTGTATCACCCGCTTGTTGGACTGGAAGAACGGCAGCAGCGCCGCCAGCGAAGCCACGATGGGCAGCACCGACACCGGCGTTTCGTAGGTCACGGCGGCGATCAGCAGAAAGACCGCCACGATGGGCGCCGCAACGGTCAGTCTGCTCCAGCCGCGTTTTTCCTGCAGCAGGAAAAGCAGCAGCACGACAATCTGGAAGAAGCTGCACAGCGCGCCGGAACGAGCGTGGAGCAGCGTATAATGGATGGCGAAAATCAGATTTGCCGCCACCTGCCACAACAGGATCATCCGCTTATCCTTCTGCCAGTAGCTCAAGCCCATGGTGATCAGCGCGCCGAAGCCGACGATTTGGTAAAACACGTTCATTCTTCCGTTCCTCCCATAAAAAAACGCCGCGCACCCTGTCGGGCGCGTGGCGAAAAATGGATGCGATGCTCCAGAAAAATCCACACGAATTTTGGAATGAAATTGCGGCACGCAGAAAATGCGGCGGCAGACGCTTGCCGGAAAAAGGCAGGAAAAAAGTCCTAAAATTCTGATATTTCAGGACTTTTTCTGGTGCCTCGTCGGGGATTCGAACCCCGGACACCCTGCTTAAAAGGCAGGTGCTCTGCCGACTGAGCTAACG
>CAKTJA010000027.1 GCA_934567115.1 uncultured Oscillospiraceae bacterium | reverse complement strand
GCATTGATTTTCCCGCGCCCGGCGAGCCGATCAGCAGAATGTTGTGTCCGCCCGCGGCGGCGATCTCCAGCGCCCGCTTGACGTTCTCCTGCCCCATAACGTCGGAGAAGTCGGGGACGGGACCCGCCTCGGCGGCAGGCTCGCTCCTTCGGACGGGGGAGAGCCTTTCCGTGCCGCGCAGGTGGCGCAGCAGCTGCGGCGCGTCCTCCGCTCCGTAAACGGTCAGCCCGTCCGCAAGCGCGGCCTCCGCCGCGTTCGCCGCAGGGACATAGAGCGTTTTGACGCCCGCGCGCGCCGCCGCCATCGCCATCGGCAGAACGCCCGAGACGGGGCGCAGCGCCCCGGTGAGCGACAGCTCGCCCAGAAAGGCGGCGTCCCTGTCCGGAGGGTCGATCTCCCCCTCGCCGGCAAGGATGCCGAGCAGCAGCGGCAGGTCGTAGACCGTGCCCTCCTTTTTCCGGTTCGCGGGGGCGAGGTTCACCGTGATGCGGCTGACGGGGAATTTTGCCCCGCAGTTTTTGATCGCCGCGCGGACGCGCTCGCGCGCCTCCTTGACCGCCGTGTCGCCAAGGCCCACGACGTCGAAGGCGGGCAGTCCGCCCGAGAGAAAGCACTCCACCGTGACCTCGTAGCCGGAAATGCCCTGCAAGCCGAGGGAGCGCACTGTTGTGACCATAAGCGTTCATCCTTTCCCGCCCCGCCCGTCCGCCCGTGCGGAGCGGATGAAGAAGGGACGCGCGGATCGTTTTGCTGAAAGTCTATCACAGTTTGCCGCATATGGCAAGCGCGGCGCGGCGGAGGAATCAAATCCTGCAAAATGAGGGAAATATTCGAAAAAAATGAATAGTAAAATGCAAAAATGTGGAATGGATTCAGAATAATTAATAAAAGAACGTAAAAAAATAAAGGTTTTTTTGCAAATGCGGCGTTTACAGGAAATCCGGTTTGTGATATGATAGCAAAGTCAGATTTTGCGTAAGCGCGCAGAGAACGCCGCGCCTGTGCGGCGAATTTAACAGGAGGTTTCATTTATATGGCAAGAAAAATGAAGTCCATGGACGGCAATAACGCCGCCGCGCATGTATCCTATGCGTTCAGCGAAGTTGCCGCCATCTATCCCATCACTCCCTCCAGCCCCATGGCCGACTTTGTCGATCAGTGGAGCGCCAACGGACTGAAGAACATCTTCGGCAGCCGCGTCAAGGTCGTCGAGATGCAGTCTGAGGCCGGCGCGGCCGGCGCGGTCCACGGTTCTCTCGGAACCGGCGCGCTGACCACGACCTATACGGCGTCTCAGGGCCTGCTGCTGATGATCCCCAACATGTACAAGATCGCGGCGGAGCAGCTTCCCTGCGTGTTTCACGTTTCCGCGCGTACGGTTTCCACCCACGCGCTGAATATCTTCGGCGACCATTCCGACGTGATGGCCTGCCGTCAGACCGGCTTCGCCATGCTCTGCGAGGGCAACGTGCAGGAGGTCATGGACCTCTCTCCCGTGGCGCATCTCGCCGCGCTGACCGGAAAGGTCCCGTTCATCAACTTCTTCGACGGCTTCCGCACCAGCCACGAGATCCAGAAGATCTCGGTCTGGGATTACAAGGATCTGGCCGATATGTGCGATATGGACGCGGTGAAGGCCTTCCGTGAGCACGCCCTCAATCCCGAGCATCCGCATATGCGCGGCTCTCATGAGAACGGCGACACCTTCTTCCAGCACCGCGAGGCCTGCAACAAGTACTACGACGCCCTGCCCGAGGTGGTCGAGGCCTATATGGACAAGATCAACGCCAAGCTCGGCACCGACTATAAGCTCTTCAACTACTACGGCGCGCCCGACGCGGACCGCGTCATCATCGCGATGGGCTCCATCTGCGACGTGGCGGAGGAGGTCATCGACTATCTGAACGCGCACGGCGAGAAGGTCGGCCTGATCAAGGTCCGCCTGTACCGCCCGTTCAAGGCCGAGCGCCTGATCGAGGCGATCCCCGCCACGGCGAAGAAGATCGCCGTGCTCGACCGCACGAAGGAGCCGGGCGCGCAGGGCGAGCCGCTGTATCTCGACGTGGTCACCGCGCTGGCGAACGCCGGCAGGACCGACCTTCAGGTGATTGGCGGACGCTACGGACTCGGCTCCAAGGATACGCCGCCCGCCTCCGTTTTCGCGGTGTACAGCGAGCTGAAGAAGGATGAGATGAAGCGCCAGTTCACCATCGGCATCACGGACGACGTGACCGGCCTCTCCCTCCCTGAGGACGGGGACTGCCCGAACACCGCGGCCGAGGGCACCATCGAGTGCAAGTTCTGGGGTCTCGGCGGCGACGGCACGGTCGGCGCGAACAAGAACTCCATCAAGATCATCGGCGACCATACCGACAAGTATGTTCAGGCGTACTTCCAGTACGACTCGAAGAAGACCGGCGGCGTGACGATCTCGCATCTGCGCTTCGGGGACAAGCCCATCCGCAGCCCCTACTACATCAATCAGGCTGACTTCGTGGCCTGCCACAACCCCAGCTATATCATCAAGGGCTTCAAGATGGTCAACGACGTTAAGCCCGGCGGCGTGTTCATGATCAACTGCCAGTGGGATTTCGATGAGCTGAACCATCACCTCAAGGCGGATGCCAAGCGCTATATCGCCAAGAACAACATTCAGCTCTATACCATCAACGCCATCGATCTGGCGATCGAGATCGGCATGGGCAAGCGCAACAACACCATTCTCCAGTCCGCGTTCTTCTCCCTCGCCAAGGTCATGCCCGAGGCGGAGGCCATCGGCTATATGAAGGACGCCGCGACGCACTCCTATCTCAAGAAGGGGCAGGACGTCGTCGATATGAACCACAAGGCGATCGACCTCGGCGCGACGGCATACAGGAAGATCGACGTGCCCGCCGACTGGGCGAACGCCGTTGACGCCGACGAGACCGTTGCGCTCAAGGGCAGAAGCGAGCTGGTCAAGCAGGTCAGGGATATTCTCGATCCCGTGGACCGCATGGACGGCGACAGCCTGCCGGTTTCCGCCTTTCTGCCGCATGTGGACGGCCAGTGGGAACTGGGCGCCGCCGCCTACGAAAAGCGCGGCGTTGCCGTCTCCGTGCCGACCTGGGACGCGGAGAAGTGCATCCAGTGCAACAACTGCGCCTACGTCTGCCCGCACGCGACCATCCGTCCCTTCGCACTCACGGAGGAGGAGGCGAAGAACGCTCCCGCCGCCGCGAAGATCGTCGATATCAAGGCCGGCAAGGGCAAGGGCGTTTACAAGTACACCATGGCGGTCAGCCCGCTTGACTGCATGGGCTGCGCCGTGTGCGTGGGCCAGTGCCCCGTCAACGCGCTGACGATGGTCGCGCAGGAGGGCGAGCTTCCCCAGCAGGAGGTCTTCGGCTACTGCGTGGACGAGGTGGCCCCCAAGGCCGATATGCAGGACGCCACCGTCAAGGGCAGCCAGTTCATGCAGCCCATGCTCGAGTTCTCCGGCTCCTGCGCCGGCTGCGCGGAGACGAGCTATGCGCGCCTTGTCACGCAGCTGTTCGGCGACCGCATGTATATCTCCAACGCCACCGGCTGCTCGTCCATCTGGGGCGGCCCGGGCGCGACCTCTCCGTACTGCACGGATAAGAACGGGCACGGTCCCGCGTGGTGCAACTCCCTGTTCGAGGACAACGCCGAGCACGGCCTTGGCATGTACATCGGCCAGAAGAAGATCCGCGAGGACCTTGCCGATAAGACGCGCGAGCTGATCGCCGTCGAGTGGACGCAGGCCGCGCTCAAGGAAGCCGCTCAGAAGTGGCTCGACACCATAGAGGACGGCAAGGCCAACGCCGAGGCCGCGAAGGCCTACGTCTCCGCGCTGGAGGCTGGCATCGCGACGGTCGACGAGCTGGCCGCCATCCCGAATTTCGCCGAGCACGCCGCCGAGCTGAAGGCGAAGGGCGAGAAGTTCTGCGACTGCGACGCGTGCAGACTCGTTGCGGAGATCCTCGACAAGAAGGCCTATCTCGCCAAGAAGTCCCAGTGGATCTTCGGCGGCGACGGCTGGGCCTACGACATCGGCTACGGCGGACTGGACCATGTTCTTGCCTCCGGCGAGGACGTGAACGTCTTCGTCTTCGATACCGAAGTTTATTCCAACACCGGCGGACAGGCCTCCAAGGCCTCCAACATCGGTCAGGTCGCGCAGTTTGCCGCCGCCGGTAAGGAGATCAAGAAGAAGAGCCTGAGCGAGATCGCCATGCAGTACGGCTACGTTTACGTTGCGCAGGTCGCCATGGGCGCGAACCCCGCGCAGACCATCAAGGCCATCTGCGAGGCGGAGGCCTATCACGGCCCGTCCCTCATCATCGGCTACAGCCCCTGCGAGATGCACTCCATTAAGGGCGGCATGATGAACTGCCAGAAGGAGATGAAGAAGGCGGTCGAGTGCGGCTACTGGAACCTCTTCCGCTTCAACCCCGCTGCGGAGCAGAAGTTTACGCTTGACTCCAAGGCTCCCGCCGGCGGCTATCAGGAGTTCCTGATGAACGAGGCACGTTACTCCCGCCTGACCCGCGAGTTCCCCGAGCGTGCGCAGACGCTGTTCGCGCGCAACGAGGAGGCCGCGAAGGAGCGCTACGAGCATCTTGTGAAGCTGATCGACATGTACGACGGCAAGTAAGCAAAAAAACGGGGGAGCGCGGCGCGGGCCGTCGGTCCGCGCGCGGCGCTGTCCTCTCGGCGGCAGCATGGTACGGGTTTGCCATGCTGCCGCCTTTTTATAGACCCCGGGTCCTCCCGGGGCTTCGTCGGCGGACCGGGATTCTCGCGCGCGATGAACGCGGCGGACGAAGCGGCGCGTATAACAAGATGACCCGGAACGGGGAAGGAATTTTTATTTTAGGTCCGCCGCAGCGGATAAGATCAGCAAAAAAGGTGTATACCAATTGTGGAGGTCTGCGGCGCTCCACCCCCGCTTCGACGGAGGCGGCCGCGCCGGATCGGACCGCCGCATGCGCGGTGTTTTTGTGCATTGTGCGAAAAATGCCGATTGTACGCGTCCGTGCCGTTTGCTATGATACATGCAGAGATGCGGCGGACGATAAGAAATATCAATATTGATTTATTTATTGAATTATGCTATAATGCGTGAGGTAACGTTAAGAAACAGCTAAGGCGATCCTGCGCGGCTTCGGGCGGCGGTACGCTGCGGGGCTTTGCCGTCCGGAAGGGCGGCGGGCTCTCCGGACGGAGGGGTGGTTTTCCCGCCCGCGCCCGCCGGACGGCGGGGGATCGCCGTAAAAAAGACAGGCTGAAACAAAGGGGTGAGACGGTCGATGATGATGGAGGAGATGCGCCGGGCGGCAGAGCTTGAAAGCCGGCTTGCCGAGGAGTATGCCGCGGCGCAGGCTGAAGCGAAGAAGGCGGTCCTGCTTGCGCAGCGCACGGGCGAGCGCGAGCTGGAGGACAGCCGCCGCAGCGAGGAGGCCGAGGCGAGGCGTTTGATGGAGGACGCCGAGCGGCGCGCTGCGGAGCAGACGGAGAGCGCCCTTGCCAAGGCGCGCGGCGAGTGTGAAAAGCTCAAGCGCGGGGCGAGGAGCCGCATGGAACAGACGGCGCGGTGGATCGCGGAAAAGGTTGTGGAGGAACAATGGCAATCGTAGCAATGAACCGCCTGCGCCTTGCGGCGATGGCGGAGGACAGGGAAGCGCTTCTCAAGACGCTTCAGAGGACGGGCTGCGTGGAGATCACGGCGGCGGAATCTGAGGCGGACGGGAATGGGGCTTCCGCTTTTGCAAGACCGGATGAAACGGCGCTTGCCGCCGCGCAGGAGAAGCTGCGCGGCTATCGGGCGGCGCTGGAATGTCTGGATCGACTCGCCCCCGAAAAGAAGAAGGGATTGTTTCGCCGACGTCCGGTCATTTCCGAGCAGCAGCTTTTTGACCGGCAGAACGCCGAGCGCACGGACGCCGCTGCGGCGGAGATCGCCGAGCGGCAGCAGCGGCTTGCGGCCATTGCCGTCGAACAGGCGAAGACCGAGGCGCTGCGCGCGTCGCTCGCCCCGTGGCTGAGCGTCGATCTCCCGCTGGAGAGCGGCGCGGAGGGACCGCTTGCAGTCTGGTTCGGCACGCTGAACGCCGCCGTCGGCGAGGAGGAGCGTCAGAGGCTGACGGCTTCGCTCGACGCGCTGGCGGAGTGGACGGAGGCGTCGTGCGACCGGCAGCTGCGGTACATGGTGTTCGTCTGCCACACGAGCGTGCGTGAGCGCGCGGCGGACGCGCTGCGGGAGATCGGATTTTCCCGTGTAACGTTCCGCGACCTGAGCGGCACGGCAAGGGAGAACGACGAAAGGGCCGCCCGCCGGCTGGAGGAGCTGGCCGCCGAGAAGGAGGCTGCGGAGCGGACGATCGCCGAGCATGCGAAGGACCGGGAAGCGCTGCTTCTCGCGGTCGACCGCGCCGGGATCGAGCTGCGCCGCGAACAGGCCAAGCGGGAGCTGGTGCAGACGCAGAAGCTCCTCTTTTTAGAGGGGTGGATGCCGCAGAAGCGGCGGGGCGAGCTGGAGCGCGCGCTTGCGCCGTTCACCTGCGCGTATGAATTTTCCGTGCCGGCGGAGGAGGACTATCCGTCCGTCCCCGTGCTGCTGGAGAATAACGCGCTCACCCGTCCTTTGAATATGGTGACGGAGATGTATTCGCTTCCCGCCTACGGCACGCTTGACCCGAATCCGCTGATGGCGCCGTTTTTCGTGCTGTTCTACGGCATGATGATGGCGGACATGGGCTACGGGCTTTTGATGATGCTCGCGGCGCTGATCGTAAAAAAGAAGTACAAGCCCAAGGGCGGCATGGATCATTTCTTCGGTCTGCTGGGCCTTTGCGGGGTGAGCACCTTTATCTTCGGCGCGATGACCGGCGGCTTTTTCGGCGACTTCCTCACGCAGCTCATCGCGCTTGTCAGCCCCGGGACGGTGTTCGCACTGCCGAGCCTGTTCAGCCCGCTGGACGATATCATGTCGATCCTGCTCGGGTCGATGGCGCTCGGCATGGTGCAGATCGTCACCGGCATGGTCATCAGCCTTGTGGAAAAATGCAGGCGCAGACAGTTTGCGGACGCCTTTTTTGAAGAGGTCACATGGTGGACCGTGTTCGCCGGGATCGCGCTTGCGGCGCTCGGCAAGGGGGCGGCGGTGCTTTACGCCGGTCTGGCCCTTGTGGTCCTCGGGCCGCTGGTACAGGGCAAGGGCGCGGGGAAGCTCACCGGGATATTCGCCTCGGTCTATAACCACGTGACCGGCTATTTCGGCGACATTCTTTCCTACTCGCGTCTGATGGCGCTGATGCTTGCGGGAAGCGTGATCGCGCAGGTGTTCAACATGCTCGGCGCGATCCCGGGGAACGTCGTTGTGTTCCTCATCGTGTCGATCGCGGGCAACGCGCTCAACTTTGCGCTGAATCTGCTCGGCTGCTATGTGCACGACCTTCGGCTTCAGTGCCTTGAATTTTTCGGTAAATTCTATCAGGACGGCGGTCAGCCCTTCCGTCCGCTGAACAACAGCACCCAATATTTTGACGTGGAGAGCGCCCGGTAAGCGCCGCTCCGCGAGAAAGAGAAAACAATTAGGAGGATATTACTATGTTTCTGGAAAATATCGGCGGAGTCGCCATCGCGCTGCTGGGCGCGAGTCTTGCGGTTGGCCTTTGCGGCGTCGGTTCGGCAAAGGGCACCGGCATGGCCGGTGAAGCGGGCACGGGCCTTCTGTGCGAGGACCCGGGCAAGTTCGGTAAGGTCATGATCCTTCAGGTCATCCCCGGCACGCAGGGTCTGTACGGACTGGTCGTGTGGTTCTTCGCCATCTTCCGCATGGGCCTGATGGACGGCAGCGCGATGGATATGAGCCTTGTGGAGGGCTTCCGTTACTTCTCCGCCTGCATGCCCATGGCCATTGGCGGCATGATCTCCGCCATCGCGCAGGGCCGCGTGGCCGCCGGCTCGATCAACCTGCTTGCCCGCCAGCCCGAGCACTGGTCCAAGGGCATGGTCCTTTGCATCACGGTCGAGTTCTACGCGATCCTGTCGCTGCTGGCGAGCATGCTGATGATCATCTACATCAGCGGCTGATCACGCGGGGAGCGCAGAACGATGGACGGAATGGAAAAAATCATTGCGCGCATAGAGTCTGACGCGCGTGAACAGAACGAAGCGCTCCGCCGTGAGACGGAGGAGAAGATAAACGCCATTCGCGGAGAGTTTGAAAAGCGGGCGGAGCAGGAGCGCGCGGCGCTCCGTGCCCGCAGCGCTCAGGCGGCGCAGGAGCGGTACGAGCGGCTGTGCTCCGCGTCCGACATGGAGTCGCGCAAGCTGGAGCTTGCGGCGAAGCAGGAGATCCTCGACGAGACCTATGCGCTCGCGCTTGAGCAGATGTGTACGATGCCGCGTGACCGGTATGAGGAGCTGCTGCTCAAGCTGCTCGGCAAGGCGGTCGGGGACGGGCGGGAGAAGCTTGTCTTTTCCGCGAAGGACCGCGCCGCGCTGGGCGAGGACTTTGTCGCCCGCGCCAATGCGCAGCTGCACACGAGCCTGACGCTTGCCGGGGAAACGGCGGATATCCGCGCCGGCTTTGTGCTGGTGGGCGAGGCGAGCGACGTCAACTGCTCGTTCGAAACGCTCCTTGCGCTCGGCCGCGAGAGGACGGAGGGCGAAGCCGCCGGACGTCTCTTTTCCTGAGAGGGGAGGGGTACGGATTGCGGCAGTATCATGACACCGATTATCTCGCCGTCTCGGCCGCGCTGCACGCGCGCCTTTCCAACATGCTGGGACAGGAGCGGCTCGAGCGGATGCTTGAGGCGCCCACTGCGGCGGACGCGTGGAAAACGGCGGCGCAGTGCGGCTATCCGGAGCTTGAGGAATGCACGCTCGACGCGGTGGAGGAGGCGCTTGCCGCCGCCCGCAGAGAGCTGTACCGGGAGCTGCGTACGCTTTCGCCGGACGAACGGCTGATCGAATTTTTTCAAATCAAATACGACTATCACAACGCCAAGGCCGCGCTCAAGGCGGGGGAGGACGGCGGCGCGGAGCATCTGCTGATCGACTGCGGACGCTGCGACGCGCACCGCCTTGCAAGGGGAGAGCTGAACACGGCTCCCGCCGCGCTCCGCCGCGCGGCAGAGGCGGCGAAGGACGAGCTTGAGCGGAGCGGCGACGCGCAGAGAGCGGACATGCTGCTCGACCGCGCATGCTTCGAGGAAATGGCGGCGCTCGCGCGCGGGACCGGCAGCGCGTTCCTGCGGGACTATGCCGCGCTTCAGGTCGACGCGGTGAACCTGCGGACGCTGGTGCGAAGCCTCCGCATGGGGCGTGAGGGGGAATTTCTTTCCGCCGCGCTGCTTCCGGGCGGGCACATCGCTCCGCAGCGCTTCGCGGCCGCGCACGGCACGGAGATCGCGGAGCTGCTGCGCGGAAGCCCACTGGAGAAGGCGGCGGAGCTTGCGCCCGCGCTTTCCGCCGGCGGCAGCCTGACCGAGTTCGAGCGCCTTTGCGACGACGCGCTGATGGACTATCTTCGCGCCGCGCGCCGCGCGCCGTTCGGAGAGAAGGTCGTTATCGGCTATCTCGGCGCGAAGGAGGCGGAGTTTACCGCCGTTCGCACGGTCCTCGCGGGGAAGCTTGCGGGACTGGACGCGGGGGCGATCCGCGCGCGCCTGCGCGAGACCTATCTGTAAGGAGGAACAGGGCATGTATCGAATCGCAGTCATCGGAGATCGCGACACGGCGCTGTGCTTCCGTACGCTCGGGCTGGAGGGCTGCGCCGCCGAATCGGCGGAGGAGGCGCGCTGCGCTCTGCACCGCATGGCGAAGGAGGATTACGCCATCATCTATGTGACCGAGCAGCTGGCGGCGGAGCTTGACGAGGAGATCGCGCGTTATCGCGACGCGCTTACGCCGGCGGTCATTCTGATCCCGGGCCGGTCCGGAAGCCTCGGCATCGGCAGCGCGAACGTCAGGGCGGCGGTTGAAAAGGCCGTCGGCGCGGATATTTTATAAAGGAGTTGACCCTATGGGAAAGATCATAAAAGTTTCCGGTCCGCTGGTCGTCGCCGCAGGACTTGCGGAAGCGAACATGGCGGACGTGGTGCGCGTGGGCGAGCAGGGACTCATCGGCGAGATCCTGACGATGAGCGGCGACTCCGCCGCCATTCAGGTTTATGAGGAGACCTCCGGTCTCGGCCCCGGGGCCGAGGTCGTCACGACCGGCGCGCCGCTTTCGGTCGAGCTGGGACCCGGCTTGATCGAGAACATCTACGACGGCATTCAGCGCCCGCTGGAGGTCATCCGCGAGAAGACCGGCAGCAACAATCTGCCGCGCGGCGTGGAGATCCCCGCGCTTGACCGGACAAAGAAATGGAGCTTTACGGCGCTTGCCGCGGTCGGCACGGAGCTGACCGGCGGCGACGTGCTCGGCACGGTGCAGGAGACGAGCTCGCTGCTGCACAAGATCATGGTGCCGCCGAAAATGCGCGGCAGGCTGATCGACATCCGCTCCGGCAGCTTTACCGTGACGGACACCGTCGCCGTGCTGGAGACGGAAAAGGGTGAGAAGATCGAGCTTTCGATGATGCAGAAGTGGCCGGTCCGCGTGGGCCGTCCGTACGGGAAGAAGTTTCCGCCGCTCGTGCCGCTTCAGTCCGGTCAGCGCATCGTCGATACGTTTTTCCCCGTGGCCAAGGGCGGCACGGCGGCGATCCCCGGCCCGTTCGGCAGCGGAAAGACCGTCATGCAGCACGCGCTTGCAAAGTGGTCGGACGTGGACCTCGTGGTGTACATCGGCTGCGGAGAGCGCGGCAACGAGATGACCGACGTGCTTCGTGAATTTCCGGAGCTGGTCGATCCCCGCACGGGCGAGAGCCTGATGAAGCGGACGGTGCTGATCGCAAACACCTCGGATATGCCGGTCGCGGCGCGTGAGGCGAGCATTTACACCGGCATCACCATCGCCGAATATTTCCGCGACATGGGCTACGCCGTCGCGGTCATCGCCGACTCGACCTCCCGCTGGGCGGAGGCCCTGCGCGAGATGTCCGGCCGTTTGGAGGAGATGCCCGGCGAGGAGGGCTACCCCGCCTATCTTTCCTCCCGCCTTGCGCAGTTCTACGAGCGCGCCGGCGTGGTCGAATGCCTTGGCAGCGACGGACGGCGCGGCAGCCTGACGGCGGTCGGCGCGGTTTCGCCTCCGGGCGGCGACCTGTCCGAGCCGGTCTCGCAGGCGACCATGCGCATCGTCAAGGTGTTCTGGGCGCTGGATTCCTCGCTTGCGTACCGCCGCCACTTCCCGGCGATCAACTGGCTCAACTCGTATTCGCTCTACCTCGATTCTCTGCGCCCGTGGTACGATGAAAACCTGGGGCACGAGTTTCTTGAGAACCGCGAGTGGGCGATGGCGATGCTTCAGGAGGAGGCCAGCCTGAACGAGATCGTGCAGCTTGTCGGTAAGGACTCTCTGAGCGCGAAGGACCAGATCACGCTGGAGGTCGCCCGCATGATCCGTGAGGACTTCCTTCAGCAGAACTCGTTTGTCGATGTGGACGCCTATTCGGAGTACGACCGTCAGGCGCGCATGCTTTCGATCATTCGGCGGTATGACGCGCAGTGCCGCACCGCCGCAGAGCGCGGCGGCAGTCTTGCGGAGCTGTTCTCCATTCCCGCGCGCGAGAAGATCGGCCGCGCGAAGAGCGTTCCCGCCGAGTCGTATAAGGACTCCTACGCCGCGCTGCTTGCGGAGATGGAGGAGCAGATCACGAATGTCGCCGAGAAGGGGGAGAGCGAGCAATGATCCGTGAATACAAAACCATTCGCGAGGTATCCGGACCTCTGATGGTCGTGGACCGGGTCCAGGGCGTCACCTATGACGAGCTGGCGGAGATCACGCTGACCGACGGAAGCGTGCGCCGCTGCAAGGTGCTCGAGGTCAACGGCGACCGCGCGGTCGTGCAGCTGTTTGAGGCGTCCGCCGGCATCAACCTTGCCGAGTCGAAGATCCGTTTTCTCGGCCATCCGCTTGAGCTTGCCGTTTCGCGCGACATGCTCGGACGCGTTTTCAACGGCATGGGCCAGCCCATCGACGGCGGCCCCGCCATCCTCGCCGACGAGCATCGCGATATCAACGGCCTTGCGATGAACCCCGCCGCGCGCAACTACCCCAACGAGTTTATTCAGACGGGAATTTCCACGATCGACGGACTGAACACGCTCGTTCGCGGACAGAAGCTTCCCATTT
>CAKTJA010000026.1 GCA_934567115.1 uncultured Oscillospiraceae bacterium | reverse complement strand
CCGAGAAGTTCAAGACCCTGGTGGAGCAGAACAGCTCCGCGATGGAAGTGGAGGAGTGGGGCAAGCGCAAGCTCGCCTACGCGATCAACTATGTCACCGAGGGTCACTATGTGTTGATCTCCTTCACCAGCGCGCCCGAGTTCCCCAGAGAGCTGGACCGTATCCTTCGCATTACCGACGGCATTATCCGCTCCATGATCGTCTGCAAGGACGAATAAGGAGGACGTCATGTCGCTCAATCGTGTTATTATCATGGGCCGGCTGACCCGCGATCCCGAGCTGCGCCGCACGCAGTCGGGAACAGCCGTGACCTCGTTCTCCCTCGCGGTCGACCGCGACTTCAAAAGCCGCGACAACGGGGAAAAGGCGACGGATTTTATCGACGTCGTCGCTTGGCGCCAAAGCGCCGAATTCGTCTGCCAGTACTTTACCAAGGGCCGCATGGCCGTGGTCGAGGGCCGGCTTCAGATCCGCGACTGGAAGGACAAGGACGGCAACAACCGCCGCAGTGCGGAGGTGGTCGCCGACAACATCTATTTCGGCGACTCCAAGCGTGACAGCGCCCCCGGCGGCGATTACTCGCCCCCGGCCTACGGCAGTCCCGCAGAGACCTACTCCGCGCCCGCGGGCGGCGGATTTGCCGAAATCGAAGAGGACGGAGAGCTTCCGTTCTGAGGGCGGCTCCGCGCCGGTCCGAAAATGCGGACGGCGGGACGGCTGCGGATGAAAGCGCGCGTTTTTTCAGAGGAATACCGGTGTATTTCGGGAAAACGCGGGTCTTCGGCGCAGGGTCTTTGCCAAACGCTGCGGACGATACCGTACGGCGCCGTCTCAACCAAAATCTTATAAGGAGGATACTTCCATGGCTATGGAACGCGAAAACAGGGCTCCCCGCGCCGGCGCGAATCGCAAGCGCCGCAAGGTTTGCCAGTTCTGCGTTGACAAGTGCGAATATATCGACTACAAGGACGCCGCGAAGCTGCGCCGGTTCATTTCCGAGCGCTCCAAGATCCTGCCCCGCAGGACCACTGGCACCTGCGCCATGCATCAGCGTCAGCTGACCGAGGCGATCAAGCGCGCCCGTCAGATCGCGCTGCTGCCCTTCGTCACCGAGTAAAGCGCACAGCAGAAAATCATTGAAGCAGGGGATAAGCCGTGAGGCTTATCCCCTGTTACCATCGCTTGACAAAGCGGCAAACTCCCCTTAACGGTAAGGAAGAGTGTGCGCAGAACACCCTTCTTAGGTGTCCCGCGCCTTTGAAATCAACAGTTTTCAGAACCTCTTAAAGTTCCGAAAGCTTGTTCAAAAAGGGGAGACTCCATGCCGAAAGGGGACGCCGCACGCATGTCTCCCGGAACAGCCGCCCCGCGCGGCCGGGACCGGCGGGGAGGGTGGAGCTTTCGACGCGCCAAAAAGGAGAGGGTAGGCCAACCGGCTTACCCTCTCCCTTCTTTTTCCATGCGGCACGCCCGGGCCGCAGTTGTATCAATACTGAAAAACGCTGCCGCCGACAAACTCGCGTACAATGGAGTCGCGCGGAACATAGTCCGTTTTCAGCGGGGGCACGGAATTGACGACCTCAAAAAGATCGGTCAGACCGTGCTGCGCGACAAACGCGTCGTCAAGCTGCGTGTAAAACTCGGGGATCTCCTTGAGGTAGCGCGCAAGAATGCACGGCTCGTAGTCATGGAAGGTGTCGATGTGGATGCTGGCGTTCGGCTTGTTCGGCATGATGTAGTTCCGCTCGCCGCGATCCACGCTCTCCGCCCGCTCGACCGTGTCGCGAAGCGAATGCCCGCGCCCCTGATAATCGCGGATCATGCGGCGCGCAACGCGCAGCTGCTCGGGCCGGACGATCTTGTCATGCGCGGTGATGATGCGCGTACGGGGCGCGACATAAACGCCCGTGGCCATATCGCGCACGCGGTCGAAGATCAGGGGGTTGAGCATGTGGATCCCCTCGGCGATCACGATCGCGTCGCGGTCGCCCTGCATCTTTGTCCATCTGCCGATGTCCCCGCTCTTAAAATCGTAGATGGGAAGCTCGACCTCCTGCCCGTCGGAAAGACGGTGGATGCAGTCGATCAGCAGATCGCGGTTCACGCAGTAGGGCGACTCCCAGTCCGCCGCCTCGGGCGGGCGCTGGTCGAGCGGCAGGAAGAAATTGTCCATGCTCAGCAGACAGACCTTCACGCCGAGATTCTCAAGATACGCCTTCAGGCGCATGGCCGTCGTGGTCTTTCCGCTTCCGCTCGGCCCGGTCAGGCAGACGAGGGGACGGCGGCTCTTCCCCATCAGAATGGTCGCGGCGGCGGCGCTGATCTTATCGTGAAAGACCTCCTCGCAGCGAAGGACAAAGCGCGTGTCGTCCCGCATGGCTTCCGTAATGTTTTCAATGTCAATGACTCGCACAGAAATGCTCCTTTATTTAGATTCCATCTTGACCGCCGTCTCAAGCGCGATCTTCATCATGGCGGTGAAGGTGGTCTGCCGCGCGTCGGCGGAAAGCTCCTCCCCGGTGATCAGATTGTCCGAGATCGAGCAGATCGCAAGCGCGCGCTTCCCCGCGCGGGCTGCGGTGCAGTAGAGGCCCGCAGCCTCCATCTCGACCGCCAGAACGCCCATTTTCCCAAAGCGGTCGTTTCGGCCCGCCTCGTCGTAAAACGTGTCGGAGGAGAAGAGGTTGCCGACCGGCATTTTGACGCCCAGCTCCCGCGCGCTCTCCACCGCGGCGGCAAGCAGGTCATAGTCGCAGATGGGCGCATAGCTCCCGCCAAGCTCGTACTGCGAGGCGAACGCGGAGTTGGTGCAGGCGCCCATCCCCGCCACGACGCTGCCCAGCGTCAGGTCCCTGCGCATCGCGCCGGCCGAGCCGACGCGAATGATATTCTCCACGCCGTAGAGCGTGTAAAGCTCGTTGGAGTAGATGGCGATGGACGGAATGCCCATGCCGCTCGCCATCACGCTCACGCGCACGCCCTTATAGGTCCCCGTGTGTCCCTGCACGCCGCGAACGTTGTTGACAAGCTGCGGGTCCTCCAGAAACGTTTCGGCGATGAACTTCGCGCGCAGCGGGTCGCCCGGCATCAGCACGGTCTTCGCAAAATCGCCCGGCTTCGCGTTATTATGAGGGGTAGCCATGTTCTTATTCTCCTTTCTCCATCGCCTTGACAGCCTTCACGACGCGGGAGGTGCCGAGCCGGTCCGCGCCGAGCTTCAGGAAATCCTCCGCATCCTGAAGGCTGGCGATCCCGCCGGCGGCCTTGATCTTTTTCCCGTTCGTCATGTGCTCAGCCATGAGCGCGACGTCCTCGCGCGTCGCGCCGCCCCCGCCAAAGCCCGTGGAGGTCTTGATATAGTCCGCGCCGGAGGAGGACACCACCTCGCACAGGCGGATCTTCTCCTCCCGCGTGAGCATGCAGGTTTCGATAATGACCTTGAGAATGTTCCCGTGGCAGGAGATCTTCACGGAGTTGATCTCCTGAAGGATCTTGTCATACTGCCCTTCCTTGACCCAGCCGAGGTTTATGACCATGTCGATCTCGGTCGCGCCGTCGGCCACGGCGCTCTCCGCCTCCATGCACTTGATGCCGCTCGGAACGTAGCCGTTCGGAAAACCGATGACCGTGCACACGGGCAGCTGACCGAAGCCGTAATGCTGCTGCTCGGCGATATAGTGCGCCGCGTGGGCAACATGGGTCTGCGGGATGCAGACGCTCGCGCAGCCGTACCGGATGCCGTCGTCGCAGAGCTGACGGATCTCCTCCCAAGTGGCAGTCGGGGCAAGCAGCGTATGATCGACATGGCGCAGAATCTCTTTGACGTCCATAAATCGAAGAAGTCCTTTCTGATCAAAATATACGAAAATAACGCGGGTAAAGCGCTGCGTTTCCGCTTTAGTGTAGCACAGGCGGCGGCAAAATGCAAGGCTGTGCCGCCCCTCACTCCGGATGCGCGCCGCGCATGGCGCGAAGGAGCATCGCGGAGACGAAGCCCGTCAGCGCGCCGGTGAAAAGCGAGACCGCCAGCAGGACCGGCAGATACGCCAGCGGCGCGGTCGAGCCGAGCGTCAGCATCGCGGCGGCGACCTGACCGCAGTGATGCGCCGCCGCGCCGCCGATGGAAACGCCGTAGACCGAAAGCCCCGGCAGCGCGCGCAGGGCGATCATCACCAGCATGGCGGAAAGTCCGCCGAGCAGGGAAAAGATCAGCGCCGAGGCGTTCCCCGCGAAGAACGCGCCGAGCAGACAGCGCACCGTGAGAACGGCAAGCGCGCTCGGCGCGCCGAGCGTGTAGAGCGCGTATACGGTCACGATGTTCGCAAGGCCGAGCTTCGCGCCCGGAAAGGGCAGCGGCAGCGGAAAAAAGCTCTCCAGATACGACAGCGCCAGCGCCAGCGACGAAAGCACGGCGCAGCGCGTCAGCGTTTGGGTCTGGATCTTCATCGCGCGCCCTCCTAACCGGTCACAAGATCATAGCCGCCGGACGCGCCCGTGAGCGTGACCGCGACGCGCGCGGGCAGACAGACGATGCTCTGCCCCGCGCGGGAGATCGGCCCGGTATGCACGCAGTCCTGCCCCGGGCAGTCGCTTTGAGACACGGCGACCGTCCCATCCTCCGCCGACACGGTGAGCGTGTAGCCCCCGGCGGCGTAGCGGTGCTCGCCGGCGTAGGCGCTCAGCGGCGCGCGCTCGACCTCCTTTCCGTCAACGGAGACGATGACCGTCAGCCCGCCGGGCGATTGGTCCAACGCGCCGAAAAGCGTCCTCGCGGCGACCAGCGCCGCAAGCGCCAGCACCGCCAGAACGACCAGCGCGTCCCAGCGGCTGGGACGAAGCTCAGGCGGTCTGCTCATACACATAGCCCCCTTCCCCGGACGGAGCAAAGCGGTCCTTCAGGCCGTCGGTGCAGCGCACGCGCCCGTCGTCGGTGACAAGGATCAGCTCAAAGTCCGCGACGCCCTCCGCCGCAAGCCGATCGCGCAGGGCGAGGCTCTCCTCCCCGCCGAGGACGAAGCACGCCGTGGAGAGCGCGTCGGCCCAAACGCCGCTTTCGCACACGACCGTTACGCTCACAAGTCCGCTTTGGGCGGGCCGTCCCGTTTTCGGGTCGAGGATATGATGGTAGCGCACGCCGTCCCGCTCGAAGCCGCGCTCGTAGGCCCCGGAGGTCACGACAAAACGGTCGGACACAGAGAGCACCCCGAGAAAGCGGCTGCTGTCGGCGGGGTCCTTGACCGCGATGCGCCAGTCGCCGCCGTCCGGCTTCGCGCCAAGCACGCCGACGTCGCCGCCGAGGTCGATGACCGCGCTTGAGACCCCAAGCTCCTCCAGCGCACGCCGGACCTCGTCGCCCGCAAAGCCCTTGGCTATGCCGCCGAAGTCGAGCTGCGCGCCGTTCGCAAGGTCGATCACGCCGTCGCTGACGCCGACGTTTTCCGCGCCGACCCGCGCAAGCAGCGCGGAAAGCTCGTCCTCCGCCGGAACGCGCGGCGCGCTCCCGGTAAAGTCCCACGCGTCCAGCACAGGCGCGACGGTTGGGTCGAACGCGCCGTCGGTCGCCGCATTGACCGCAAGCGCGGTCTCCGTCAGTTCGGCAAGAGGCGGGCTGTAGATCGTGCCGTCGCGGTTGAGCGCGGAAACGGCGCTCGTTTCGCTGTGACGGTCAAGCAGGTCGTTCAAATCGCGGAGCGTTTGCTCCGCCGCGTCAAGCGCGCTGCCGGCGTTTTCGCCGTAGACCGTAAGGCTCATCACCGTATCCATGGTATAAACCGTGCGCTGTCCGCCGCTCTCCGCCGCGCCGCCGCAGGCGGTGAGCGAAAGCAGGAGCAGCACGGTGAGAAAAACAGAGAGCATACGCTTTTGCATAAAGTCCTCCGAAAAAGCGGGAGATTTGCGCAGGCGGGCATATACGTTAGTATACCCGCGCGGGCCGTTCATTTCGGGAAAAAGCGCATTCCCGCCGCGCGGCAGTCCTATTATCCGCGCCGCAGAACGCCCCCGTCCGCCCGACCGGTAAACGCGCCCTCCGCAATGGCCGGCTCGCCGGAGACGAACACATAGTCCATGCCGGAGGCAAGCTGCCGGGGATCGGAATAGCTTCCGTTCTCCCGGATGTTTTCGGGCGTGAAAAGGCACAGGTCCGCGTCCGCGCCGACCGCGATCCGTCCCTTCCGCGTAAGCCCCAGCCGGTCGGCCGACTGCATCGTGAGCTTATGCACGGCCTGCGCAAGCGTCATCAGCCGCCGCTCACGCACATAATGCGAGAGGAAGCGCGCGACGCTGCCGTATACGCGCGGGTGGCACAGTCCGCCGACCGGATAGGTCGCGTCCGAAATGGGGACGGAGAAGGGCGCGCGCAAAATCGCCTCGATGTCCTCCTCTGCGGCGATAAAATCGATCATGCCCGCCTTGCAGCGCTCCGCCGCGAGAAGGTCGAAAAGCGCGTCAAACGGGTCCTTGCCAAGCGATTCGGCGATCTCGGCAAGCGATTCGCCCTCGTACGGCGCGTATTCGTCCGTTTGCAGCGAGATCGGGACGACGTTTTCAAAGCCCACAAGAAGCGTGATGTTCTCAAAATCGCTGCCGGTCCTCATGCGCTCCCGCATAGCGGCGCGGGCGGCGCTGTCGCGCAGCGCGTCCGTCAGCGCGTCCAGCCCGCCCTTTTGAAACTCCGGCGGCAGCACGTGGATCAGCTGCGTCGAGCCGGCGGAGTACGGATACACGTCGCACGCGACGTCCAGCCCCTCCGCACGGGCCTCCTCAAGCATGCGCAGCATCTCCGGAACGGCGCGGCCCCAGCAGCGCCGCCCGATCCCCTTGAGATGCGATATCTCCACCGGGCAGCGCAGCGCGC
Organism: uncultured Oscillospiraceae bacterium; assembly: GCA_934567115.1. Lineage (GTDB taxonomy): Bacteria > Bacillota > Clostridia > Oscillospirales > Oscillospiraceae > Hominicoprocola. The sequence goes on along the minus strand of CAKTJA010000026.1, from coordinate 5,501 downwards.
GCGCAACCGTGAGCATTTCGCGCAGCGCGTCCGTCACGCCCTCGCCCTCCTGCCGCATGTGGACGGTGACGGGGATGCTCCCGCCGCGCAGCGGCTCGAGCGCGCGGATCAGCCCCTCGGTGGTATAGAAGCACTCCGGCGCGTAGCCCAGCCCGAGGGACACGCCGACCGCGCCGTCGGCAAGCGCACGCTCGGTCAGCGTGTGAAGACGGCGGTACTGCCCGTCCGTCAGCGGCGCGGCGTCGAAGCCGGCGACCAGCGCGCGCAGCGTCCCCATGCCGGCAAGCATGGCGTTGTGCAGCGGCTGCGCCGTCCGTGCCGCAGCGTCAAAATACTCCGCCATCGTCGAAAAGCAGAGCGCCTCGTCAAACGCGCCGACGATGGGCGTGAGATACGCCCGAACGGCGGCGGCATGCTCGCCCGCAAGCGGCGCGAGCGACAGCCCGCAGTTCCCGCCGACGAGCGTCGTCAGTCCCTGCGCAAGCTCCGCCCTGCCGAAGCCGGGGCGGAAAAGCGCCGCGTCCGTGTGGCGGTGGATATCCAGAAAGCCGGGGGTCAGCGTGCGGCCCGCCGCGTCGAGCCTCCGCGCGGCTTCGGCAGACGCAAGCTCCCCGACGGCGGCGATCCTTCCGCCGCTGATCCCAACGTCGGCACGGAACGCGTCCGCGCCCGTCCCGTCAAGCACCTGCGCGTTGCAGATCAGATAATCAAACATCATTCCTCACATCCTTCTTTAAGGATAAACTACTTACAATACCCGTGCAATGAGACGGCTTGTCATATTTTTAAGAAGCTCCGGCTTTCTCACTTCTGCGAAGCGGAATTTGTGCCGCTGCCATTTCCGTTAAAAAATCTATTATATTTTCTAAACAACAAACTACGCCTTTTATTGGACGGCCTTTCGAACCAATTATTGCACATACCGGAAATAGCCATATAGCACAAGCCTTCGTTGAGCATCAGCTCGTATTTTCCCCCTACAAAAGCATATTCCCGTACAACCCACTTTACCGTATCATTATTTCTAACCGCTGTTTCTCCGTAATACATAGACATTATGCGTTCAAACTTTTTTCGATCCAGGCCAATGGAATCAAACGAATCATTCTCAAACAGTTCAAAATAGCATTTTTCTAATTTCTTCAAGCTTTCAGCGGTATAATCCGGCAGGAAAATCGGATTGTCTTTACATAAGCGCTCAAATTCATTTAGCAAGCCGTCTTTATATGCAAAAAAATATTGTTTCGCTTCCTCTAAATTATCAAAGCTTTTCAGCTTTTCTCCGTAGCTTCTGGCGACATTCAAACTATATTGTGACATATCATCAGCCCCCTCCGCAAATCCCGGTTTGCCGTTCCCGATCAAAAGCGTTATGCCGTGGAGCGCCGGCGGAACGGCAGACCCGCCGCGATTTTCGGTTGGCGCTCCGTCAGAAATGCACGATCTTATTTAAAATATTTCAATTTGCTCCCGACCTCTTATGGCCGTCCGCCTCACATAAAGCGGCGCCCCGCGTCAGCACTCGGTCATCATGCGGATGATCTCACGGTCGGTCTCGCGCATGCCGACGCGCCCAAGGCGACCAAAGCTCTCGATCGAGCTTTCCACGCCCTTGCGTACAAGGCCGTCCCCGCCGTAAAACTGCTGACCGCAGCGGTACATCTCATAGCCGAGAATGCCCGCGTCCACCGCAAGGGCGATCTTCCCCGCGCAGGACGACTTCGCGCCGTCGCACACCACGCCAGAGGAGATCGCCAGAGCGTTGACGATGGTATGCGCCACCTCGGGAAATCCGCCGCCGTGCAGCCACGCGATGCCCGCGCCTGCGCCCGCGCCCGCGCTGACCGCGCCGCAGTAGGCGGACAGCCTTCCGATGCCGGCCTTTTCATGAAGCGTGACAAGATTCGACACGACGAGCGCGCGAAGCAGCTGCTCGTCCGACGCGCCCAGCTCGCGGGCGTATTCGATCACGGGAAGGGAAGCGGTAAGCCCCTGATTGCCGCTGCCGGAGTTGATGACCACCGGCAGCTCACAGCCGTTCATGCGCGCGTCGCTCCCCGCCGCGGCACGCGCCCTCGCGCGGGTGCGCACGTCGCCGCCGCAGCGCAGCAGGACCTTGCCGATGTTCGCGCCCCAGTCGCCGCGCAGTCCCTCGTCGGCAATGGCGCTGTTGAGCGCGATCTGCCGCTCAAGAAGCTCCCGCACGTCCTCCAAGTCGCAGGTGGCGGCAAAATCGCAGATGTCCGCGACCGTCAAAAGCGAGTAGTCGGGCACGGCCTCGTCCGCCGGACGCTCCGTCGATGGGAGCGGGCGGCTCTCAAGCGTTTCGCCGTCGCGCTCGACCAGCACGATGTTCGTATGCTCCTGCACCGCGCGGACGCGGACGCGGTGTCCCCCGCCCTCGACCGTAACGGTGATGTCGAGCAGATAGTCCGATTCCGCAGGGGAAACGGAGATGGGCGTGTTCTCCAGATACTCCGCGAGGCGGGCCTTCGCCTCGTCGGAAACGGCGGAGATGACCTGAAGCCCCGCGTGCTCGTCCCCGCCAAGAATGCCGATCGCCGCCGCTGCGGCGATCCCGCGCCGTCCGTCCGTATTCGGGACGACGACGCTCTTTACGTTTTTGATGATGTTCCCGCTGCTCTCCACATGCACGCGCTCAGGCAGAGAGCCGAGCGCGGCGCGGGCGGCGGCGGCGCAATAGGCGATGGCGATCGGCTCCGTACAGCCCATCGCGCACACAAGCTCGCGCCGCAGGATCTCCACATAGGTGCGGTAAACCTTCGAATTTCGTTCCATGGCAAAGCTCCTTTTCCGTTGTGTTTCTGTGCATGGCGCGGTCAGGTCCCGGGACGGAACGCGCCCTCCTCGGTGAGGCAGATCGTACAGAGCCGGTCGTGCTCCTCCGTGGGGACGGCGTCGGACACCAGCCGCTCGCGGCAGATCAGGCAGGTCGGACAGCGCAGCTGCGGAAGCAGCCGGTCGTAATAGCCGCCGCCCTGACCGAGCCGGCGGCCCGCGCGGTCAAACGACACGCAGGGAACGACCGCGAAGTCGATCTCCCCGGCGGAGAGGACCGCGCAGTGCGGCCCCGGCTCCGCGATGCCGTACATCCCCGGCACAAGGTCGGCGAGCGAGGTCACGACGCACAGATCAAGCGCATGCTCCGCAGCGCAGCGGGGCAGCACGAGCGTTTTTCCCGCGGCAAGCGTCTCGCGCAGCAGCAGCGAGGTGTCGATCTCCCGCGCGGTCCCCGCAAAGGCAAGCACCGTCCGCGCGGCGCGGTACTCCTCCAGCGCGAGCACGCGGCGGCAGATGCGCTCCGCGCTCTCAGCCCTGTAGGGCGCGTCAAGCGCCCGCTCCGCCGCGCGGACGGCGGAGCGAAGAGCCTTCTTTTCTTCGGCAGCGGACATAAAACGTCCCTCCGTTTCATCAAAATTTACGGTCCGTTCGATCGGGGCGGACGCGTCCCGCCGCGTGGTTTCCCACCGGCGAAGCGCCGCGCTCCGTTGATCGAGGGCACCCTCGATCGGCAAGGGAAAACACGGTTTTTCGGGGCGGAGACCGCGCCCGGCTTCGTTTTCCTCATTGCCGTGTGGCGGCCCGTCTGCTTTGTCAGCCTCCCCCGGACACGATTTCCGCTCCCGAAAAACTCCGAAGGACTTTCCGGTAAGCAAAAATCGGGGCCGGCGAGGAAGAGGGCGGCGGCGGGCTGACGCCCGCCAAGGACGATGACGACGTCCGGCGCTGACTTTTTGCCACCGGAAAGCGTGTCTGCCCTTGCTGATCGAGGGTATGTCTATCTTAGCAGAAACGGGGGAAAATAGCAAGCGGGCAGCGGCGGTCCGCGTCCACTTTTGTCCGCGCCGCACGGAAAAAGAAATTGACAGGAAATATTTCGTTTGCTATGCTTTGTGAAAACGAAGGTGGACGCGGCAGAGACCGCGTTTCCGGTCGCGGACCGCCGCCTTCAGTCCCGGCGCGGACGCGCCGGATCGGGAAAGGAGATGCGTCATGGCAAGGTTACTCAAGGGCTCCGAGGTCGCGCAGGCGCTGAGCGAATCGCTCCGCGCACAGGCGGAGGATCTGAAGAAAAACGGCACGGAACCGTGTCTCGCGCTTTTGCGTGTGGGCGAGCGGGAGGACGATCTGTCCTATGAGCGCGGCGCGCTCAAGCGCTGCGAGAAGGTCGGCGTCGCGGTGCGCCGGGTCGTCCTTCCGGAGGATGTTCCGCAGGAGACGCTGCTTGCCGCCATTCATGAGCTTAACGAGGACGAGAGCGTCCACGGCGTGCTGATGTTCCGCCCTCTGCCGAAGCATCTTGACGGCGAGGCCGCGCGCCGCGCGCTGGACGCGAAAAAGGATGTGGACGGCATCACCGACGGCTCGCTCGCCGCGATCTACGCCGGAACGGGGGAGGGCTACCCGCCCTGCACCGCCGCCGCCTGCATCGCGCTTTTAAAGCACTTCGGCATTCCCATCAAGGGGAAGCGCGCGGTCGTCGTCGGGCGCAGCCTCGTCATCGGGAAGCCGGTCTCGATGCTGCTGCTGGCCGAGAACGCGAGCGTCACCGTCTGCCACAGCCGCAGCGAGGACCTGCCCGGGCTGTGCCGCGAGGCGGACATCCTCGTCGTCGCCGCCGGCAGGGAGGGGATGATCGGCGCGGAGAGCGTGCGCGAGGGGCAGGTCGTGATCGACGTCGGCATCCACGTGCGCGCCGACGGCTCGCTCTGCGGCGACGTCCGCTTCGACGAGGCGGAGCCTGTCGCCGCCGCGATCACACCGGTGCCCGGCGGCGTCGGCGCGGTGACCACCTCGATCCTCGCCGGTCATGTGATCGAGGCCGCGCGGAAAAGCGCAGGGCTTTGACATGCCGCATATGAAAACAGTAACCGTTTACACCGACGGCGCGTGCAGCGGAAATCCCGGCCCCGGCGGCTGGGGCGCGATCCTGCGCTTCGGCCCGCATGAGCGCGAGCTGTCCGGCGGAGAGGCGCAGACCACCAACAATCGCATGGAGCTGACCGGCGTGATCGAGGCGCTGCGTCTTTTGAAGGAGCCGTGCACGGTCGAGCTTTATTCCGATTCCCGCTATGTGATCGACGCGCTGAGCAAGGGCTGGGTCTACGGCTGGCAGAAGAAAGGCTGGATCAAAAGTGACAAGAAGCCCGCGCTGAACGTCGACCTGTGGGAGAAGCTGCTTCCCCTGATCGCGCTGCACGACGTTCACTACCACTGGGTCAAGGGGCACGCGGAGAACGAATACAACAACCGCTGCGACGAGCTTGCCGTCGCGCAGAGCAGGCGCTTCCGGTAAACCGGCGGAAAATCCGGGAAGCGGGCGCAATTTACAAATTGTTCACACGCGTTTCAAAATTTAGAAATGAATGCCTGCTATCTTAATACCTGCAAAGGGGGTTACGCGATCCCCGATGTGATTTTCTCCCTCCTAAAAATACACACAACACACAGCCAAAAGCCCCCGTCTTTCGACGGGGGCT
>CAKTJA010000025.1 GCA_934567115.1 uncultured Oscillospiraceae bacterium | reverse complement strand
GGCTATGCCTTCAAGCTACTGCGGCTGCTGCTGCTTATTTTCTGCGCGGCGTTTGAGTGGGTCGGACTTGCGCTCGGCACGGTGCTCATCGTGGTGCTGCTCTTCACGACCCATCCCATCGCCGGCGGACATTATATGGAGCCGCTCTGCCCCTTCAACTGGAAGAAGCTGCGCGCTCTGCTGCTCCGCCGCCCCATCTCTCCGGAGAACACGTAAGAGGAGCGGGCGGCGCGCAAAAGACCCCCTGACGCGGAATTTTCCGTGTCAGGGGGCGCTGACGTTTATACGGAGCACGCGGGACCGGCGGCAGAGGATGCGGCCGGTTTGACAAAAGGCATGCGGAAACGTATACTGGGGTCGAATTCTTTTCGGGCCGCGTGGTCGGATGAAGGACGTCTTCGCCGCGCCGCACGGTCTGAGAGCGAACGGGAGGACGCCGGCATGACGTTTTACGAGCGAATTTCCTATCTGTACGCTTTCTGTCTGGTCTCCGTCTTTTTTCTCTTTCTCCCCCTCGGCGGGTACGAGCGCATGATGGAGGGGAAGTATACCTGCTTTCTGCTGCTCTCGCTGACCTACATTTTTGCCATGACCGCCGCCGGCGCGTGGAAGGAGCTGCGCCGGCCGGGGGGAGAGGAGATCGCCGCGCTTGCGTTTTTTGCGCTGACCGCCGTCAGCGCGGCGCTGTCGCCTTACGGTGCGGCTGTCCTGCTCGGCGGCACGCGGCGGGACGGTCTTCTGACCGCCGCCGTCTATACGGTCTGCTTTCTGCTGCTCTCGCGCTATCTGCGCGCGGACCGGCGGCTCGTGTACGCCGTGGCTGTCAGCGCGGCGCTGTGCAGTGTGCTGACGCTGGTGCAGCTTGCGGGGGGCAATCCGCTGGGGCTGTACCCGGACGGATTGAACTACTACGACGGTGATGTTGCCTATGTGGGCTTCTACGCCGGGACCGCCGGCAACATAGATTTCACCGCCTTTGTCCTTGCGCTTGCCGCCGCAGCGATGGGGGCGGCGCTGGCGCGGGGGTGGACGAAGCGGCTTTTTGCGCCGCTCACGCTGACGCTGTGGACGCTGCTGCGCCTCCGGGTCGCCGCCGCATGGGTGGGCCTCGCGGCGGCTGCGGTGCTCTCGCTTCCGCTGCTGTTCCCGCAAAGGAAAAAGAGAATGTGCCTCGTCTCTGCGCTGACGGTCCTGCTTGCGCTCGGCTTCCTCGCGCTCTACCGTGGCGGGAACCGCACGCTGCTTGAGCTGAGCGCCCTGCTGCACGGCGAATGGGAGGACGGCTTCGGCTCCGGACGGCTGGGGATCTGGCGCTCGCTCCTGCCGCTGGCGGCGGAGCGTCCGCTGCTCGGCGGCGGCTGCGGCACGCTGTACCTGCGCCCCGTCGAGCCGTTCTACTGGTATCGCGGGGGCGAGACGATCCACGTCGCCGTTACGAGCGCGCACAATCTGTACCTCGGCGTACTTGTCGATCGGGGCATTCCCGCGCTCGCCGCGTTTCTCGCGCTGTCCGCGCTTGCGCTCCGCCGGGCCGCACGCGGCGCGGGGACCGACTGCGGCGCGATCTGCGGCGCGGTGCTGCTGTGCTTCCTTGCGCAGGCGTTTTTCTCCGTGTCCACCTGCATCACGGACGCTTACCTCTGGCTGCTGCTCGCGCTGCTTGCGCGCCGTTCGGACGGCGCGCCGGCTCAGACCGAGAACAGAAGGTCGCAGAACGTCGGATAGGGCCAGTACTTTGCGGCGGTCAGCGTCTCCAGACGGTCCACCGTTTCACGCACGGCCTCCGTACCAGCGGCGACGACGTCGTGATAATAGCGCAGCTCCTCCTCGGCGGACACGCCGGTGGGCGCGGTCTCGAGCGCGGTCTTGAGCGCGACGGTCTGCTCGAGCAGCTGCTCGTTGAGGATGCCGATGGAGTTCACCAGCGATTTTTCCACATGGCAGGACAGCTCCGGCGCGGCGGACCGCTTGTGGAGCAGCGTGGCGCAGAGGCGGTCCTCATACTCCGACGCGGCGTTGAGCAGCTCGTGCTGCACCATGTCCACCATGGTGGCCGCCTCGATGCGGACGACCTTGCGGTACTTCTCCATATGGATCTCGTGGCGCGAGAGCATTTCCTCCTTCGTGTAAACGCCGCAGCCGGTCATCAGGGCGACGTTTTTGGGCAGAAGATAGGCGGGAAGCGCCTCGGCGGTGTTGGCAAGGTTGACCAGTCCGCGCCGCGCGGCCTCGGCGACCCATGCCTCCTCATAGCCGTTTCCGCTGAAGATGATGCGGCGGCGGCTGGTGAACACCTCGCGCACAAGCTGATGGAGCGCGGCGTTCAGGTCCTGCGCGCCGCTGAGCCTTTCGTAAAACAGGCGCAGCTGCTCCGCCATGATCGTATTGAGCACCGTGACGGGTCCGGCGATGGACTGGCTGGAGCCGGGCATGCGGAACTCGAACTTGTTGCCGGTGAACGCGACGGGCGAGGTGCGGTTGCGGTCGGTGGTGTCCTGCGGGATGGAGGGGAGAACGTCCACGCCGATGCGCAGCGACTTGTGCTCCGCCTCGGTATAGCCGTTGTCCTCCACGATCGCGTCGATGATCGCCTCCAGCTCGGAGCCGAGGAAGACCGAGAGGATCGCCGGCGGCGCTTCCTGCGCGCCAAGACGGTGATCGTTCCCGGCGAACGCGACCGAGCAGCGCAGCAGCTCCTGATATTCGTCCACGCCCTGGAGGAACGCCGCGAGGAAGAGAAGGAAGACCGCGTTCTGGCTCGGCGTTTTTCCGGGGGAGAACAGATTCTCGCCCGTGTCGGTGGACAGCGACCAGTTGACGTGCTTGCCGGAGCCGTTGACGCCGGCGAAGGGCTTTTCGTGCAGCAGGCACACAAGGCCGTGACGCTCGGCGACCTTTTTCATCGTCTCCATGACGAGCTGGTTCTGGTCGTTGGCGGTGTTCGCGTCGGTGTAGATGGGCGCCATCTCGTGCTGCCCGGGCGCGACCTCGTTGTGCTTGGTTTTCGAAAGCACGCCGAGCTTCCAAAGCTCCTCGTCCAGCTCCTTCATGAACGCCGCCACGCGCGGGCGGAACGCGCCGAAATAATGGTCGTCCAGCTCCTGACCCTTGGGCGGCTTGTTGCCGAACAGCGCGCGCCCGCACAGCCGAAGGTCCTCGCGCCGGTTGTAAAGCTCGCGGTCGATCAGGAAGTACTCCTGCTCCGCGCCGACCTGCGGCGTGACCCGCTCGGCCTTGCTTCCGAACAGGCGCAGGACCTTTACAGCCTCACGGCTGACGGCGGACATGGAGCGCAGCAGCGGCGTTTTCTTGTCAAGTGCCTCGCCGCCGTAGGAGCAGAACACCGTCGGGATGCAGAGGCTTCCGTCCTTGAGGAAGGCGAACGACGTGGGGTCCCACGCGCTGTAGCCGCGCGCCTCGAAGGTCGCGCGCAGGCCGCCGGAGGGGAAGCTGGACGCGTCCGGCTCGCCGCGCACAAGCTCCTTCCCGGAGAAGTCCATGATGATCCGCCCGCCGCCGGCGGGGTTGATAAAGCTGTCGTGCTTTTCGGCTGTGATCCCGGTGAGCGGCTGGAACCAGTGGGTGAAGTGCGTCGCGCCGTGCTCCAGCGCCCAAGTCTTCATGGCTTCGGCGATGTCGTTCGCGGCGGACAGCGGCAGCGGCTTTCCGCTGCGCAGACAGTCGCGCCAAACCTCCATGGCCTCCTGCGGGACGTATCGCTCCATCGTTCCCTCGTTGAAGGACATGGAGCCGAACAGCTCGGGGATGCGGTCTTTCTCGCTCATAGGCGGCGCCTCCTTGAAAAAATAAAATACAGTATAAATTTTAACTCCGACAAATTCCGCCGTCAAGCATTTATCTTGCTCAAGGTTTCGCGGCTCCGCCGCCCCGGCATTGGCGCAGTCAACGAAATTGCGGACGGAGGGGCGTGCGGGACGGTAAAATCCGCTTTGGCGATTGTGTTTCCCGGCGCGCTCCTGTATAATGATCGCAGAGCGGTCGCCGTACCCTGCCCCCGTCCGCCGGGGGCGGATGGGAAGCGCGGCGGGCAGGACCTTCCGTTTGCGCCGCATGGCAGGATGACCGCAGAAGTATTCCGAAACGCGGGGAACGCCCCGGAGGACAGAAGAAGGATACGGAAATGAGAAGACGAATGCGAACCGTTTTGACCGCGCTGACGCTGTGCTTCGCGCTGTGCGTGAGCGCGAGCGCAATGACGATCTACGTCAAGACGCCTGACGCGGAAACGCTCACGCTTGAGGTGGTGAGCGGCGACAGCATCGACAATGTTCGGGATAAGCTGAAAGCGCAGGACTCCCGCACGGCGCAGTGGTGGCTTTCTTATCAGGACAGCTATCTGGCCTATGGCCGCACGCTGGCGGATTACAACATTCAAGAGGAGAGCACCCTCCGTTTGAATGCGTCGAAGGAAATTCAGGCCTCCACAAAAGACCAGATGTTTTCCGCCGTGAAAGACAACGCTGTGCAGGTCGTCACGTTGACGGCAGACATTGAGATCGAGGAGGCGCTGACCGTCAGCCGCGCCGTCACGCTCGACCTCAACGGTCATGTGCTCAAGTACAAGGGGAATCTTAACAGCAGTGTGATCCGGGTTGCCGACGGCGGCGACCTGACCATTCAGGACAGCAGCCCTGACACGGTGCACAAATTTACGCCGAACAGCGACGGTTTGTGGGTGCCGGATGAGACCAACGGCACAGAGACCGTTACCGGCGGTATCATCACCGGCGGCACGGGAACGGACGTCGCATCACCCGGCGGAATGGCGCAGTATCGCGGCGGCGGTGTGCTGATCGAGACCGGCGGCAGCCTGACCATGACCGGCGGCAATATCGCGGGCTGCACGGCACACGACGGCGGCGGCGTGTTTATGGCGCCGGGTGGTACCTTCACCATGTCCGGCGGCAGCATCCTTCATTGCGCCGCGATCGGTGTCCCCAGCTCCGGCGGCGGCGTGCATATGGACGGAGGCAGCTTCATCATGTCCGCCGGAGAGATCCGGGCCTGCAAGTGCATTGCCGCAAGCAACCGGGCCAGGGGCGGCGGCGTGTATATGGGGGGTGGCAGCGACTTTACGATGAGCGGCGGCAGCATTGCGGATGACTGTACCGCGGCCGGCGGTGGCGGCGGCGTGTGCAACGAAGACGGCAAGCTCTATGCCAACGGAGGCGAGATCGCCGGCGATGTGATGAACGGCACGCCGGAGGGAAAGTACGGTACGATCACCGGCAGCGGCGACACCAGATTTTCCGGAAAAGTGATCAACGGCGACGGCGGCAAGATCACCGGCGGCACGTTCACCGGGAAAGTGACCAACAACGGCGAGATCACCGGCGGTACGTTCACCGGAGAAGTGACCGGCAGTGGCAGCATTACGGGTGCGCCGGTCGTGACAGTCTCTGCGCAGGATGCGCTTCGCGCGGCGCTGGAGGGCGGCGACAGTGCCGAAATCAAGCTGTCGGCGGATATCGAGATCGACACGAGCCTGACGGTCAGCCGCACCGTCACCCTCGACCTGAACGGCTGTGTGCTGCGAGTGACCAGCGACTACAACAGCGTGATCGAGGTGAAAGACGGCGGCGCGCTGACGCTGACGGACAGCGCGCCGGATACGACGCACTATTACTCCGTTAACTCTGACACGAAGCTCTGGACCATCTTGCCGGACGCTGCCGGCGCGGCGGGCAGCATTCAAGGCGGTATCATCACCGGCGGCAGCACCGGCCTTGGCGGCGGCGTGATGATTAGGACCGGCGGCACGCTGACCATGAACGGCGGTGCGATTGCGGGCTGCCGGGTCAACGGTCAGGGCGGCGGCGTGTACGTTTGCAACGGGCGGGAGGCGGACGAAGCCCTTAAGGAACTCGCTCGCGGCGTCTTTACCATGAACGGCGGCAGCATCATCGGCTGTGCCGCAAAAAACAGTATGGGCGGAAGCGTGTATATCAAGAACGCCACCAGAAGGAGCGATTATAACGGTCTCTTCATCATGAACGGCGGCAGCATCTCCGACAGCGGCGTGTCATCCGGCCGCGAGGAATACAACACGATATACAATATCGGCACATTTATCGCCAACGGCGGCACGGTGACGAATTCCGGCTCCGGGCCGTACAACTACGCGCTGTTCACCGACGGCATCTTCGAAACGAAGCAGGGCTTTTCCGGGACGGAGTTTTTCGGGGTGGCACGCACCGACCGCCATTCCGGCGAGTCCGGCGGTACTTTTAACGGCGGTATTTTCAACGGCAAAGTGCTGAACTACGATCGGCTCAGCGGCGGCGTGTTTAAAAGTGACGTCATCAACGACGACAGCGAGATTGCCGGCGGAACGTTCTGCGGTACGGTGACGAACCGCAACAACGGCAGGATCACCGGCGGCGTGTTTGAAAGCGAAAGCATCGTCATCAACGATGGCGACAAGCCCCGCTGTGGTATCATCATTGGCGGAACGTTCCACGGCAGCGTGACCAATGACGGAAAGATCACCGGCGGCATTTTCTACGGCACGGTGAGCGGCGCAGGTACGATCGAGGGCAGCGTTGAGCGCACGGTGTCGTTTGACACGGACGGCGGAAGCGCCGTCGATGCGCAGAAGGTCCTGCGCGGTCAGAAGGCGGCGGAGCCGACCTCCTGCGAGAAAGCGGGTTACACCTTCGCGGGCTGGTATAGGGATACTTCGCCCTACGACTTTACAACTCCTGTGCTCGAAGACTTTACCCTAAAGGCCGCGTGGACGGCCAACCGGTATACCATCACCTTTGATACGGACGGCGGAAGCGCGGTTGACCCCATCACGCAGGACTGCGGCACACCGGTCGCCGCGCCCGCCGCGCCCGTTAAAGATGGCTGGAGCTTTGCCGGGTGGGAGCCGGCGCTCCCCGCGACGATGCCTGCGGAGAATCTGACGGTCACCGCCAAATGGACGGCTGACGTTGTTGTCTGCACCGTGACCTTTGACGCGAACGGTCACGGGAGTGCGCCCGCCTCGCAGACGGTGAGCGTGAACGGCACGGTCACGCTTCCCGGCATGGCTGACGATGGCCGGTGGCGTTTCCGGAGCTGGACGACCGGCGGCGTTTCCTACCCCGCCGGGGAGGTCTACACCGTTACGGCGGACACGACGTTTACCGCCCTGTGGGATAACACCGCGCCCGCGCCGTCCGGCGGCGGTGGCGGAGGAAGCGGCAGAGGCGGCAGCTATACGGCTTCTGTTGACGACGTGAAGAACGGCGCGATCGCCGTTTCTCCCAAGTCCGCCGCCAAGGGCGACACCGTAACGATCACCGTCACGCCCGACAAGGGCTATACGCTTGAGACCCTGACCGTGCTCGACAGGGACGGCAGGGAGGTCGCGCTCACCAGAGGGGAGGACGGCAGATATACCTTCATCATGCCCGAGGGCGGCGTCACCGTCAAGGGCAGCTTCATGGAGGATAACGCCATGCTGAACTTCTTTACGGATGTTCCCGCCGACGCGTACTACCATGACGCGGTGGCATGGGCGATTGAGCACGGCATTACCACGGGTACAACGGACGCGACCTTCAGTCCCGGCGAGCCGTGTACCCGCGCGCAGATCGTCACCTTCCTGTGGCGCGCGGCGGGCTGTCCCGTGGTCAACTATGTGATGCCCTTTGACGATGTGGACGAGGGCGGCTGGTATGCCGAGGCGGTCCGCTGGGCGGCGAGCGCCGGCATCGCCAACGGTACGGGCGGCGCGGCGTTCAGCCCGGACGATGTGTGTACCCGCGCACAGGCTGTGACGATCCTCTTCCGGTACGCCATTTCGCAGGGCATGAGCGCGGTGACGCTTGCGGATCGGCTCTCCGGCTTCGGCGACGCGGGCGAGGTGCCCGCCTACGCGGTCAGCGCGATGCAGTGGGCGATCGCCGCCGGCGTGGTGCAGGGCGACGGGGCGAATCTTGCTCCGGGCGAAGAGTGTACCCGCGCGCAGATCGTTACCATGCTGTACCGCCATCTCGCGTGAGCGGGGTGCGGAGGAAAGGCTGTCCGCACGCGCATTGACGGAATAAAACCGGGGACCGGGTCAAACGACCCGGTCCCCGGTTTTTTGTTCCCTGTGGTTTCCGGACGCTTCATGAGGATTTGACCATGCGCCGGTCCGACGGGACGTGCCGAACGAACTCTCTTCCGATTTCTTTGCCCGGACGTTCTTTGGAAAGCAAGTTTTTTCCGCAGAGCGCATAGAGTAGAGGGATCGAAAGGGGGAATCGCATGGAAAAGACGATCGCCGTCCTCGGCGGAGACAGACGCATGGCAATTCTTGCGCGTCTGCTGGCCGGGGACGGACATACAGTGTGTACATGGGGACTGACGCAGTTCGGCGCGCCGCAGCCCGCCCATCTTGAGCATGCGGTGGCGGCGGATATTCTGATCCTGCCTGTGCCGCTCTCGCGGGGAGAGGGGCTGCTCAACTGCGCCGAGCGGAAGCTGACGCTTGCGGAGCTGTTCGCCATGCTCGGCCCGGGAAGGCGCGTGTTTGCCGGCGGTGTGAAGCCGGAGGACCTCAGAACGGCGGCGGAATACGGCGTGAGCATCACGGACTATCTCGCGCGTGAGGAGCTGGCGGTCCGCAACGTCGTGCCGACGGCGGAGGGTGCGATCGAGACGGCGATGGAGGAAACGGACGTCACGCTGCACGGCACGCCGTGCCTTATCATCGGCTTCGGACGCATCGGGAAGCTGCTTGCCCACCGTCTGCGCGGGCTGGACGCCGAGGTAACGGTCAGTGCGCGGCGGCTGGACGATCTTGCGTGGATCGACGCGTTCGGCTATCGCGGCGTGCATACGAACCGGCTGCACGGGAAGCTCGGAAGCTATCGCGTGATCTTCAACACGGCGCCGCACATGATCCTGACGGAGGAGCTGCTTGGCGAGCTGCGGCGGGACTGTGTGCTGATCGAGCTTGCCTCCGTTCCGGGCTTTGACCGCGCGGCGGCGGAAAAGCTGGGGCTTAAATGCATCACGGCCGGGGGACTGCCGGGCCGCGCCGCTCCGGAGACGGCCGCGAGGGCCGTGAAGCTGACGCTTGAGAAGATGTGGGAGGAAGAGGCATGAAAAAGGAACGCATCGGTTTTGCATTCTGCGGCTCATTCTGCAATCACCCGAAGCTGCTGATGCTTTTTGAGGAGCTGGCGGAGGAGTACGAGCTGATCCCGATCCTGTCGGAGAACGCGGCGAAATACGACACGCGCTTCGGCCTTGCGGCGGACTTTGTCGAACGGATAGAGCGCGCGGCGGGGAGAAGCGCCATCCGCACCATCGTGGAGGCGGAACCGTTCGGCCCGCAGGATCTTGCGGACGTACTTGTGATCGCGCCGTGTACGGGAAACACGCTTGCGAAGCTTGCCGCCGGCATTACCGACGGACCGGTGACCATGGCGGCGAAGTCGCACCTGCGCAACGCCAAGCCGGTCGTCATCGCCGCCGCGACGAACGACGGGCTGAGCGCGAGCGCGCCGAACATCGCGCAGCTGCTGAACCGGAAGAACTACTACTTTGTCCCCTTCGGGCAGGACGATCCGCTGCGCAAGCCGACGTCCCTGATCGCGGACTTTTCCCTGATCGTGCCCACGCTGACCGCCGCGCTGCACGGCGAACAGCTTCAGCCTCTGCTGCTGAAATAAAAAGACCAGCCCGGATCAACGATCCGGGTCGGTTTCTTTTTCACTGTTCCGCGCGGAGGTCAGGGCTGCTTTGGCCCGGCCTCCCGCGTTTTATCGAAGTAGTAGCGCGCGAAATTCCGGTACTGCGCGGCATAGTACCGCGCCAGCCGGTATACCCGCGCGGGGGAAAGGTCCCCGCGCTGCCAGAGCGTATGCGTGGCCCGCAGCCCGCGCAGCTCGCCGCGCAGCGCGTCCGAGGTCACGTATTTATCGAGAACGCCGCGCGGCACATTCGACCACAGCGCCGTCTTCTCGCTGTAAACGCACGCCTCGCGTCTGCCGTATACAACGTCCTCGACAAGAAGACGCATCATGTTCAGTCCCGCCGCGCGGCAGAAGTAGCTCGACCGGCCCAGCCTCGGGTTGATCTCGAAGAGCACATAGCGCCCCGTGCGGGAATCGTACTTCATGTCGATGTTTGCAAAGCCGGCGTAGCCAAGCTCCTCAAGAAAGCGGCGCAGCCTGCCGCACAGCGGCGCGTCCGCGCGGGAGAGGATGGCGGCGTAGTTGCCCGCGCTTTTCGGGTCGTAGTACTCCAGCACGGGCTGACCGAGGCACATGGCCCGCACCCTGCCGTCCGTGTCGGAGTAGCTGTTGAGCACGCGCATGGCGTCGTCCCCGCCGGGGATAAACTCCTGCAAAATAAGCTTTCCACGATAGGTCGAGCGGTTCATGCCGCGCACCATCGTGAGATACTCCTCCTTCGTGTCGAAGAAGTAGACCTTCTTCTTCCCCTCGAAATGGCAGCGCAGATAGTCGAGCGCGTTGGAGTTTTCCGGCTTGACCACGATGGGAAAGTCAAAGGGGAGCCGGTCGATGACGCTCTCGCGCTCGTCCGGACCGGCGACGACGGTCTTCGGATAGTCCATGCCGTGCCGCTCGCACAGTGCGTAGAATTTGTCCTTTGTGTCGAAGGTCTCAAGCAGCGATTCCGAGGGCATGGGATTGGCGATCAGAGCGTCGAAGCGGTCCCAGTGGCGGCAGAGAAGGGAGGTATAATAGTCCGAGCAGGGGACGACGAGCAGCTTTCCGTACTCCGGCGCGCAGCGGCGCAGCACGTCCGAAAGCGCGTCCGCAAACACCTCCTCGCGCTCAAGCCCGTCGATGACGCGGCAGAGAAACAGGTGGGAGTGCCGCGTGGGAATGAGCTGCTGCGTACACAGCAGCAGCGGCGTTACCTGAGGATACGCCTCCCGGAACAGGCGCGCCGTGCCGTAGGCGTTTTCGTCGCTGCCGAGGATTATGGGCAGAAAGTCCGTGTTTCGTTTTTTGCTCATGCCTTCGCTTCCCTTTCGTCGTATTCGGCAAGATATTTCAGCGTCAGCTCCACGTCGCTGGGGAAGGGGACGTATTCGCTTCCGCGCTTCATGGTCGTTTCCTCGCCCTTGCCGGTGAGCAGGATGACGCGCGGCGCGTCATGCTCCAGAACGGCGCGGCGGATGCACTCGGCGCGGTCCTCAAGCACAAGATGGGGGCAGGCGACGTGCTTTTCGACGTCTGCGGCGATCTGGGCAAACGGCTCCTCGCCGGAGTCCTCCTCCGTGATATAGACGAACGCGCAGTTCTTCCCGCTCAGCTCGCCGAGATCGCGGCGGCGCTGGAGCGCGTGCGAGCCGGGACAGCCGAAAACGGAGATCATCTCCCGGCCCGGGTACTCGATCCGCGTCGAGCGGTAGAGCGCGTCGAAGCTCATGCGGTTGTGCGCGTAGTCCACGATGACCGTGACCTTTTTATCCCGGCTTTCGTAAACCTGCATCCGTCCGCCCGCGCGCGCCCTGCGCAGACCCGTGCGGACAAACTGCTCGGGAACGTCCAGCGCCATGGACGCCGCCATGGCGGCGAGCGCGTTGGAAACGTTGAAAAGCCCGGGCATGGTGATGGAGAACCAGCCGTTGTATTTCGGCGAGCGCACGGAGAAGCGAATGCCGTCGGCGCGCTTTTCCACACGCTCGCAGAAGATCGTGTCGTCCGTGTGGCTGCCGAAGGTGATGAGGCGGCAGCCGCTTTTGCGCGCGTATTCCAGCGTGCGCGCGGCAAGCTCCGCGTCGGTGTTGACGCAGCCCGTGCGGCACGCGTCGAAGATCCGAAGCTTCGCGGTGTAGTAGTCCTCGAAGTCCGGGTGCTCGATGGGGCTGATGTGATCCTCGCCGATGTTCAGAAAGATCCCCGCGTCAAAGGTCATTCCGCGCACGCGGCCGACCTTGAGCGCCTGTGACGAAACCTCCATCACAAGATGCGAGATCCCGCTGTCGTAGGCGTTGCGGAAATGCTGATACAGCTCGAGCACCTCGGGCGTTGTGATGTGGGATTCCTCCGTTGAAACGCCATCGTAGTTGTCGATGGACGAGAGGATCGCGCATGCCGGTTTTCCCTCCGAAGCCATCCAGTCGTCCAGAATGGCGCGGATATAGTAGGCGGTCGTACTCTTCCCCTTCGTCCCGGTGATGCCCACGCTGGTAAGCCTGTCGGTCACATCGTCGTAGAAGAGGCGGCCAAGGACCACCATCGCATGGCGGACGTCGGAGACGAGGAGGTACGGCGCGTCAACGCCGTACGGCTGCGCGGACACATAGGCCGCCGCACCGTGCGCGAGCGCGTCGCGCAGATACGCCTCCTTGAAATGCGCGCCCTTGCACAGGAACAGCGCCGTGCCGTGAAGCGTCCGCGTGTCATAGGTCAGGCAGTCGATCCGGGTCTGCGCCGCTTCGGGAGGAAGCGTGTTCGCGCGAAGAAGCCCGGCGCGCGTCAGCGCCTGGGCATATTCCGCCAGAGTATGCTCCGAGTTCATGAAAAAACTCCTTTCTCATTGGGAGAGGCGGCGCCGGGAGGGGGAGCGGCCTCACCGCACAGTATAGCACCTGCGCCGCGGCATGACAAGAAAAAACGCTGGAAGACATTGCATTTGAATTTTTCCCGTCGGCGCGCTATGATAGACAAGTCCTTGATCAAGACAAAACCAGCGATAAGGAGGCCCGCGCGTTATGGATTGTTCCGCTCTGCTTGCGCTGCTGTGCCAGATGCTTGGCATTGGCTGCAACGGCTGATAAAAACGGCTGAATAGACGCTGCGGCGGGGAGGGGAGCGTTCGCTTCCGCCCCGCCGCTTCGTTCCGCGATCGCCGCCGTTTCGCCGGTCCGTGCGCTGATTTTGCCTTAAAGCGCCATTTTTTTTCAAATTAGGGCTTGACAGAACGGAATGCACCTGCTATAATCAATCGTGTTCTGCGGGCGTAGCTCATCTGGTAGAGCGCCACCTTGCCAAGGTGGAGGTAGCGAGTTCGAGCCTCGTCGCCCGCTC
>CAKTJA010000024.1 GCA_934567115.1 uncultured Oscillospiraceae bacterium | reverse complement strand
TCTCGCTCGGCAGCGTCGTAACGAGGTCGAGGTCAAACTCACGCTCAAGCCGCTCCTGAATGACCTCCATGTGCAGCATGCCGAGGAAGCCGCAGCGGAAGCCGAAGCCGAGCGCGGCGGAGGATTCCGGCTCGAAGGTCAGGCTCGCGTCGTTGAGCTGGAGCTTTTCCAGCGCGTCGCGCAGGTCCGGGTACTTGCTGCCGTCCTCGGTGTAAATGCCGCAGTAGACCATCGAGCGCACCTTGCGATAGCCGGGCAGCGGCTCGGCGGCGGGATTTTCCGCGCCGGTGACGGTGTCGCCGATCTGCGTTTCGTGCACGTCCTTGATGCTGGCGGTGAAGTAGCCGACCTGACCGGCCTCAAGCTGCGCGGCCGGCTCAAGCCCCAGCGGGCGCATGATGCCGCACTCGAGCACCTTGAACGTCGCGCCGGTGGCCATCATCCGGATCTCCATGCCCGGGCGGATCGTTCCGTCCTTGATGCGCATATAGACGATCACGCCGCGATACGCGTCGTAAAAGCTGTCGAAGATCAGCGCCTTGAGAGGGGCCTTGGGGTCGCCCTTGGGCGCGGGCAGGTTGTGCACGATGTCCTCAAGCACCGCGTCGATGTTAAGCCCGAGCTTGGCAGAGATCTCCGGCGCGTCCTCGGCGGGAAGGGCGAGAATGTTTTCGATCTCCTCCTTCACGCGGCCCGGGTCGGCGGCGGGAAGGTCGATCTTGTTGATGACGGGGCGGATCTCAAGCTCGTGCTCCATGGCGAGATAGGTGTTTGCAAGCGTCTGCGCCTCGATGCCCTGCGACGCGTCCACGATCAGAAGCGCGCCCTCGCACGCGGCCAGAGAGCGCGAGACCTCGTAGTTGAAGTCGACGTGTCCGGGCGTGTCGATGAGGTTGAGGGTATAGACCTCGCCGTTCTGCGCGGTGTAGTCGAAGGTGACGGCGCGCGCCTTGATGGTAATGCCGCGCTCGCGCTCAAGCTCCATATTGTCGAGGATCTGATCCTCCATTTCCCGCGCGCTGACGGCGTTGCATTTTTCCAGCAGGCGGTCCGCCAGCGTGGATTTACCGTGGTCGATGTGGGCGATGATGGAAAAGTTGCGGATATTCTGTGCGTTCATAGGCGAATGCTCCTGACTGATATTGGAAGAATAGAAAAAACGCGGCCCCTCGCTCAGGAGGGTCTGGGGTCCCGGAACAGCTCGAGCGCCGCCTCGTCCGTGGTGTGCAGCACCTGCGTAACGCTTTGGGCGAGGCCGGGATAGCTCCCGGTGAGCGTTTCGGCGTCCATCGCGGGGAACGCGCCCCCCTCGCGGGCATGCGCCTCCAGCGCGCGGCGGCACGCGGCGCGGCAGCGGAGCATCGCGGCGTCGCTCGCCCCGGCGGAGAACGCCGCCGCGTCAAGCGCGAAAAAGGCGTCCTTTTCACCGGCGGCGCGGTGCAGCATGCGGTAGACCGGGTAGACCGCCGCGCTGAGATACTGTCCCGCAGAGGTGATGGCCTCCCGGCTCCCGGTGCGGCCGAGCAGCTCGAAAAGCAGGCTGATCGTGTTGACCAGCAGCTTTTTTTGCAGCGTCGCGGCAATGCTCCCGCGAAGGCTCCCCTTCTCCTCGCTCGAGTCGTACAGCTCTTCGGAGTCGATGATGCCGCCGCTGCGGTCGAGCGTGCGGCCGAGCAGATAGTCCGCCGACACGCGGTAGTAGTCGCAGGCGCGCCTGACGAAGGCAAGGCCCGGCTCGCGTACGCCGTTTTCATAGTGGCTGAGCAGAGCCTGAGAAATGCCGAGGTCTGCGGCGGCCTTGCGCTGGGAGATCTCCTTTTCCTGACGCAGCAGCGCCAGCGTGCGTGAAAAATCTGCGTTCATTCGCTTTTTCCTCTCTGTGCAAATTACAGCAGGTATAGAGTAACACGTTTTATACTTTTTGTAAATTACAATTTTTCAAAATTTCCTGCCGCTGCGCCGTATCCGGCGACAGGGCCAAAGCAGTATATCACCTGCCCTGCGATCCGTCAAGCGGCCGCGCCGCCCTTCCGCCCTGCGGCGGACGGGGCGGACCCGCGCGCGGGAGGCCTAATTTTCTCTTTACCTTTCCCGCGTTGTTTGCTATAATATTAAGTTGAATTAGTATCTGCGGCTTCTGCGCCGTACAGATTGGAGGTCTGTCGATGAAATACGAACGCTGGCTCATCCCCTCGTTGGATGAAGCCGGGGTCGAGGCGCTGATGGAAGCGGGTTACCCTTATCTTGTTTCAAGCGTGCTGGTCTCGCGCGGGGCGGTCACGCCCGAACAGGCCGCCGCGTATCTGGACCGGGAGCGCGCGCTGCTCCATTCTCCCCTTCTCATGCGTGATATGGACAAGGCGGTCGGGCGCATCTCCCGCGCGCTGGCGGAGGGGGAGACCATCGCGGTTTTCGGGGATTACGATGTAGACGGGATCACCTCCACCTGTCTGCTGACCGACTACCTGCGCTCGCGCGGGGCGGACGTTGTCATGCACATCCCGCGCCGCATAGAGGAGGGCTACGGCCTTGGCTGCGACGCCATCCGCGCGCTGGCGGAGCAGGGCGTGACGCTGATCGTCACGGTGGACTGCGGCATTACCGGCGTGGAGGAGACCGCCTACGCGAAAACGCTTGGCGTGGACCTTGTCATCACCGACCATCACGAGTGCAAGGAGACCCTTCCGGACGCCGCCGCGGTGGTCGATCCGCACCGGCCGGACTGCGCCTTTCCGTTCAAGCACCTTGCGGGGGTCGGCGTTGCGCTGGAGCTGGTGCTCGCCCTCGGCGGACCGGAGCGCGAGAGCGCGCTGTTTTCCCGGTACTGCACGCTGGCCGCCATCGGCACGATCGCCGACGTTATGCGCATGGAGGGCGAGAACCGGACCATCGTTCAGGCAGGGCTGGAGGGGATCGACCACTGCGATTTTACCGGGCTGCACGCGCTGCTGCGCGAAGCTGGGCTGAACAGCCGCCCGGTCTCGTCGGTGCAGGTGGGCTTCATTCTTGCGCCGCGCATCAACGCCGCCGGGCGGATGGGCCGCGCCGAGCTTGCCGCCGAGCTTCTGCTCACGGACGATCCCGCGAAGGCGGAGCGGCTTGCGAGGGAGCTTTGCGACCTCAACCGCGAACGGCAGAGCGTCGAGCAGAATATTTTCCGCTGCGCCGTGGAGCAGATGGAGACGCTCGCCCCGGACGAGCGCTCCGCGCTCGTGCTTGCGAGCGAGGAGTGGCATCAGGGCGTGGTCGGCATCGTCGCCTCGCGCCTTTCCGAAAAATTTTCCTGCCCAAGCTTCATGATCCACCTCTCCGGAGGGACCGGGAAGGGCTCCTGCCGCAGCTACGGCGGCTTCAACCTTTTTGCGGCGCTGGAGTCGTGCAGCGATCTTCTCGTCGGCTTCGGCGGGCACGAGCTTGCCGCCGGCTTTACCATAAAGGAGGAGAATATCCCCGCCTTCCGCAAGCGGATCAATCAGTACGTCCGCACCCACTGCGGCGACGAGGCGCCCGTCTCCTCGCTGGAGATCGACGCGCCGCTGACCCGGCCCGGTCTCGTTACGCTGGAGGAGACGGAGGAGCTTTCGCGGCTCGAGCCGTACGGCGCGGGCAACAACCGGCCGGTCTTCTGCCTGCTCGGCGCGCGGCTGGAGAGCGTGCAGGGCGTTGGGCAGAACAAGCATCTGAAGGTCCGGCTGCAAAAGGGGCACGTCAGCTTCGACGGGATATTTTTCTCCGTCACGCCGGGCGAGTGCCCGCTGGCGGCGGGGGACCGCGTGGACGCCGCGTTTTACCTTCAGGTCAACGAATTTCGCGGCAGCAGGAGCCTTCAGCTCCAGCTTGTCGATCTGCGCGCCTCGCTCGAGCCGGGCATGCGGGAGGCCGAGCAGCTTGCGCTTTGTGAAACGCTGGTGCGCGGCGGCGGGATCAGCGCGCGGGACGCGGCGCGCCTTCTGCCCTCGCGGGAGCAGTTTGTGCGCGTGTGGCGCGCGCTGGAGCGCATGACCGACGATTCGCTCACCGCTCCGCGACTTCCGCTTTTGCGCCGCCTGTCCGCCGAGGCGCTCGGCGCGGAGAGCTTTCTGCGTACGGCGCTTTGCCTGGAGGTGTTCGCCGAGCGCGGACTTTTGAGCATGGAATGCAACGATAAATACATTACGCTGCGCCTGACGAGCAACGGCAAGCATGTGGAGCTGGAGGACAGCCCCTATCTTTGCGCGCTGCGCGACGGACAGGACGGCGCGGCTCGGGGGGGACCGGTATGACAGGAAAAGAAAACGGCGCGGCGCAGCGCCCCATTGACCCGATGGTGGAACGGCAGTACGCGCATCTGGTCGAGACCATCCGCGCCTACAATCCCGGCGCGGACTTCGCCAAGATCGACGAGGCCTATCACTACGCGGCCGAGCATCACGGCGAGCAGAGGCGGAAGGACGGCTCTCCGTTCGTCACGCATCCCATCGCCGTTGCGCAGATCGTGGCGGAGGAGCTGCACCTTGACAGCGAGTCCATCATCGCCTCCCTTCTGCACGACTGCATCGAGGACACGGACGCGACCTATGACGACATCGCAAAGCGCTTTTCGCCCACTGTGGCGGACCTTGTCGAGGGCGTCTCCAAGCTGACCCGCGTGCACTACACCACCAAGGAAGAGGAGCAGATGGAGAATCTGCGCAAGATGCTCATGGCGATGGCCAAGGACATCCGCGTGATCCTCATCAAGATCGCCGACCGCACGCACAATATGCGCACGATGGAGTACCAGTCCACCGACAAGCAGCGGCAGAAATCGCTGGAGACGATGGAGATCTACGCGCCCATCGCGCACCGTCTCGGTATGCAGCGCATGAAGTGGGAGCTGGAGGACCTTTCCCTCAAGTACCTCGATCCGACCGCGTTTCAGGAGATCACGCAGTCCCTTGCCGCCAAGGCGAGGGAGTACGGCGCGTTTATGGAGCGGATCCAGAAGCAGATCGAGGAGAAGCTGGCGAAGGACGGCATCCCCTTCCGCCGCGTGTACGGACGCACCAAGCACCCCTACAGCATTTACCGCAAGATGTACGCCCAGAGCAAGACGATGGACGAGGTTTTCGACCTGTTCGCCTTCCGCGTTATCGTGGACACGGTGGCGGACTGCTATAATGTTCTGGGCGTGATCCACGATCTTTACCGGCCCGTGCTCGGCCGCTTCAAGGACTATATCGCAAACTCGAAGCCGAACGGCTATCAGTCGCTGCATACCACGGTGATGGGGCCGGACGGCGTGATGTTCGAGGTCCAGATCCGCACGCAGGAGATGCACGACGTCGCCGAGTACGGCGTGGCCGCCCACTGGAAATACAAGCAGGGCATCTCCGGCAGGGCCAACGAGCAGAATTACGAGTGGGTCCGCCGCCTTCTGGAAAATCAGGAGAATACCGACGCGGAGGAGTTTATCCACACGCTCAAGGTGGATATGTTCTCGGACGAGGTCTTTGTGTTCACGCCCCGGGGCGACGTGACGAATCTTCCCGCCGGGGCGACGCCGATCGACTTTGCGTACTCGATCCACTCCGCGGTGGGCAACAGCATGACCGGGGCGAAGGTCAACGGACGCATCGTCCCGCTTGAATATCAGCTGAAAAACGGCGACGTGGTGGAGGTGCTCACCACGAAGGCCGCGCACGGACCGAGCCGCGACTGGCTCCAGATCGCCAAGTCGAGCGAGGCGCGCGGCAAGATCCGCCAGTGGTTCAAGAAGGAAAAGCGGGAGGAGAACATCGTCAACGGCCGCGCCTCCTTCGAGTCGGAGCTGAAGCATTTCGGCATTCCGCTCTCCGAGGTGACGAACGACGATCTGCTTCCGGTGCTTTTGAAAAAGACCTCGTTCGGCACCATGGACGATCTGTACGCCGCCATCGGCTACGGCGGCTTCTCCGCACAGAAGGCCGTCAACCGCATCCGCGACGAGCTGCACGCCATCAGCCGGCGGCATCAGGTCGAGCGGGCCGCCACCGTTCCGCTTCCCGGCGAACCGGAGCGGACGCGCCCGGCTGTGCCCAAGCGGGAAAAAAGCGAGCAGGGCATCGTGGTGCAGGGGCTTTCCAACTGCCTTGTGAAATTTTCCAAGTGCTGCACGCCCGTTCCCGGCGACGAGATCGTCGGCTTCATCACCCGGGGCTACGGCGTCAGCGTTCACCGCGCCGACTGTCCCAACGCCGCGCCGGAGCGGCGCAAGCCGGAGGAGTACGGCCGATGGATCAAGGTCGAGTGGGGCAGGGACGTGAAGGAATCCTATCAGACCTCGCTGGACATTTACGCCAAGGATCGGCTCAATCTCGTTCTGGACGTGTCCGCCGTGCTCTCGTCCACGCAGACGCGCGTGGCGGGCCTGAACGCGAAATCGACGGCGGACGGCTTTGCCCTGATCCATCTTGAGATATTTGTTTCCGGCAGCGAGCAGCTTGGCTCCGTCATGCGCAGGCTGCACCAGATCAGCGGCGTGATGAAGGTGGACCGCCCCGCCGGCTGAAGCTTCGTCATATTAAGCAAGGAGGAAATCTATATGCTTTCGATCGATATTTCTCACGCAAGGCCCTTCCTGTCCTACCCCTATGAGGAGGTCCTCCGTCCCCGTCTGGGACGGGCGCAGCGCGACCTTCTCAACGGCGGCGGAAAGGGGGACGATTTCATCGGCTGGGTCCGCCTTCCGGAGCGGTACGACCGCGCGGAGTACGACCGCATCCTTGCAAGCGCGAAGAGGATACAGAGCGATTCCAAGGCGCTTGTCGTCATCGGCATCGGCGGAAGCTACCTCGGCGCGCGCGGCGTGATCGAGTGTCTTGGCTCGCCGAACTACAATCTGAAGAAAAAGTCCACCCCGAACGTCTATTTTATCGGAAACGGACTGAGCGACCATGCGCTGCGCGAGGTGATGGAGCTTGTCGGCGACGTTGACTTTTCCGTCAACGTGATCTCCAAATCCGGCACGACGACCGAGCCGGCCGTCGCCTTCCGCTTCTTCCGCGCGATGCTGGAGAAGAAATACGGACGGGAGGGCGCGGCCCGGCGCATCTACGCCACGACCGACGCGCGCCGGGGGGCGCTCAAGTCCCTTGCCGACGCGGAGGGCTATGAGACGTTCGTCGTTCCGGACGACGTGGGCGGACGCTACAGCGTTCTTACGGCTGTGGGGCTTCTGCCCATCGCCGTGGCCGGGATCGACGTGGGCGCGCTTCTTTCCGGCGCGGAGGAGATGATGCGCATCTGCGCCGCGGAGGGCTATGAAAATCCCGCGTGGCAGTATGCCGCCATGCGTCACGAGCTTTACCGCGCGGGCAAGAAGATCGAGCTTCTTGCCTGCTTCGAGCCGTCCTTCCGCTTTATGGCGGAGTGGTGGAAGCAGCTTTACGGCGAGAGCGAGGGCAAGGAGGGCAAGGGCCTCTTCCCCGCAAGCGTTGACTTTACCGCCGATCTGCACTCCATGGGGCAGTATATCCAGCAGGGAGAGCGCAGCCTGATGGAGACCGTCGTCCGCTTCGCCGAAAGCGATGCGCCGCTGTCCGTCCCGTACGACGATGCGAACGGCGACGGGCTGAACTTCCTGGCCGGGAAGACGATGGACTTCATCAACCGTCAGGCGATGGACGGCACGCTGCTTGCCCACGTCGAGGGCGGCGTTCCGAATCTGATCCTCTCCGTCGGACAGAGAAACGCGCACACGCTCGGCGGGCTGATCTATTTCTTCGAGTTTGCCTGCGGCCTGTCCGGGTATCTTCTCGGCGTGAACCCGTTCGATCAGCCCGGCGTGGAGGCTTATAAGAAGAATATGTTCGCGCTGCTCGGCAAGCCGGGCTACGAGGAAGCGGGAGACGCGCTGCGCGCAAGGCTGGCGAAGTAAGGGAGGGCGTTTCGTGAAAGCTGTTCTCATGCGCGTCAAGCGCGCGAGCGTCACCATCGACGAAAAGGAGACGCGCTCCATCGGCAGGGGCTTCCTGATCCTTCTGGGCGTCACGCACGACGACACGGAGGCGCAGGCGGTGAAGCTTGCCGATAAGCTCTGCGCCCTCCGCCTTTTTGAGGACGCGGAGGGTAAGATCAACCTCGGACTGGACGAGGTGGGCGGAGAGATCATGATCGTCTCGCAGTTCACGCTCTACGGCAACTGCCGCAAGGGCCGCCGTCCGGAGTTTCTCAGCGCGGCGCGGCCCGAGACCGCCATCCCCCTCTATGAAAAGTTCGTCGCCCTCGTGCGCGAAAAGGGCTTCCGTGTGGAGACCGGCGAGTTCGGCGCTTATATGGAGGTGGATTCCGTCAACGACGGACCGTTCACGCTGGTCGTGGACACGAAAGAGCTGGAAGCCCCCAAATGATCTGCGGAGGAAAAATTATGGACGTCAATCAAATGAAGGTCATCACCACCGTCGCCGGCGAGCTTGGCACCAACTGCTATCTCCTGCTCGACGGGAAAACGCGCGAGGCCGCGCTGATCGACCCGGCGGACAGCCCCGACGAGCTTTCCGCGCTGATCGAGCGCGAGGGCGCATCTCTGCGCTATATCCTTCTCACCCACGGGCACCGCGACCATACGCTTGCCGTTCCCGCGATGCATGAACGGTATCCGGACGCTGCCGTGTATATCCACCGGCTTGACGCG
The DNA here is from genome assembly GCA_934567115.1 of uncultured Oscillospiraceae bacterium. Taxonomy (GTDB): domain Bacteria; phylum Bacillota; class Clostridia; order Oscillospirales; family Oscillospiraceae; genus Hominicoprocola. Next base: position 4,437 of record CAKTJA010000024.1, on the reverse strand, counting down.
GGCGGCTCCGGAATCTACCATTATCCGCTCAGGGGCGTGATCGACGGGCTGCGGTATTATGACGACGGCGACACGCTGCCGCTCGGTTCGCTTGAGATCGAGGTGCTGCACACGCCGGGTCACACCGCCGGCAGCGTCACGCTCAAGGTCGCGGACGCGCTGTTTGCCGGCGACACGCTGTTTGCCGGCTCCTGCGGACGCACGGACCTGCCGGGCGGGAACGCGGAGGAAATGGCAGCGTCCCTGCGCCGGCTCAGCCGGCTTCCGGGCGACTATACGGTCTACCCCGGGCATATGGGCGCTTCCACCCTCTCGCGCGAGCGTGAGCGCAACCCCTTTATGCGAAGCGCGATGAACTGATTCAGACAAAGGAGCGACCCTCATGAAGCTTGAGCTCGTTGGGCATAATGAAAAATACGCGGTGGAACAGAGCCTTCTGACGCTTTTTCCGGACGAACGCCCCGTCTACGGCGCGGTGGACCGCGCGGCGGACGCGCGCTGGGCGGTCATCACGCTGGCGGAGGACGAAGGCTCCGTCAGCGCCCGGAGCGAGCTGGGGCTTGACGGCAGAAGCTCCGTCGGGCGGTTCGACTGCCCCCTTTCCGGAACGGAGTATGAAAAGGAGGGGCAGCGGCGCCACGCCCTTGGGCTGAGCTTTTTCCGCGCGGCGCGGACGCTGCTCGGGACCGTCCCCGTCTGGGGCAGCCTGACCGGCGTTCGCCCGAGCAAGGTCGCCGCGGCGCTGCTGCGCGAGGGGAAGGACCGTGAGCGCGTGCTCGCGGAGCTGGAGGACGTGTATTCCGTCGCTCCCTCCCGCGCGCGGCTCGCGCTGGAAGCGGCGGAGGCCGGTCTTCGCGCCGCCGCGCGGCTTGCGCCGAACGATATTTCCCTTTATGCCGGCATTCCCTTCTGCCCGACGCGCTGTGCGTACTGCTCCTTTGTTTCACAGAGCGTGGAGAAATCCTTCGCGCTGGTCGAGCCGTATCTTGCTGCGCTCTTCGACGAGATCGAGGACGCGGGACGCACGGTGCGGGAGCTTGGATTGAACGTCCGGACCTTTTACATGGGCGGAGGAACGCCCACCACTCTCACCGCCGGTCAGATGGATCGTCTGCTCACGCGGCTGGAGCGCTGCTTCGACCTGTCCGGCCTTGCGGAAATGACCGTCGAGGCGGGACGGCCGGACACCATCGACCGCGAAAAGCTTGCGGTTTTGCGTGCGCACGGCGTAACGCGCGTGTCCGTCAATCCCCAGACGATGGAGGACCGCGTGCTTGCGGCCATCGGGCGGCGGCACACCGCCGACGACATCCGCCGCGCGGCGGCGCAGGTGATGGAGGCGGGCTTCCCGCATGTCAACATGGACCTGATCGCCGGCCTTCCGGAGGACACGGCGGAGGGCTTCGCGCGGAGCCTTGACGAGGTGCTGTCCATGGGCGCGGACAATATCACCGTCCACACGCTCTCCCTCAAGAAGGGGAGCCGCATCACGCTTGGGGCCGAACGCATCCCGTCTGCGGAGGAGGTCGGCGCAATGCTGGACTATACCGACCCCGCGCTGCGTAAACATGGATTTGAGCCGTACTATCTCTACCGCCAGAAGTACATGTCCGGAAGCTTTGAAAACGTCGGCTGGACGAAGCCGGGGGGCGAGGGGCTTTACAATATCTACATCATGGAAGAGCTGCACTCCATCCTTTCGCTGGGGGCGGGCGGCTCGACCAAGATGGTCGGCGGCGGCCAGATCCGCCGCGTGTTCAACGCAAAGTATCCTGCGGAGTACATCAGTCTGCGTGAAAAGCGGGAGTCCAATCTCGCCGCCTTTGCGCGCTTTTACGCTGAACAGGGAGAATGACGATGAGGAATATACAGGACTATCTTTCCCCAGACGCGGTAAGACCGCATTTCACCATTGACGATTACTGCGAGAGCGCGGATGTGCTCAGCGCCCGCGCGCGCAATTTCGAGCCTGAGGCGCTGCTCGTGCTCGGCAGCGGTCTTGGCTTTCTCGGCGACGCGGTGGAGGACCCGATCTTCGTCGATTACGGCGACGTCCCCCACTTCCGTCCCTCCACCGCGCCGGGCCACAAGGGACGCTTTGTGTTCGGCACGCTGCGCGGCAGACGCGTCGCGGTGATGCAGGGGCGCATGCACTGCTACGAGGGCTACACGATGGAGCAGGCGGCCTACGCCGTGCGCGTCGTGCGGCTGCTCGGCGCGAAAACGCTGGTCGTCACCAACGCCGCCGGCTGCGTCAACACGGAATGGGGCCCGGGCGAGCTGATGCTGATCCGCGATCATATCAAGCTTTTTGATTTCGGTCCCCTGTTCGGGCCGAACATTGAGGAGTTCGGCACGCGCTTCCCGGATATGTCCTCGCTCTATACGCCGCGTCTGTGCGAGGCGGCGCGGGAGGCGGCGCGGGCACACGGCATCCCTCTGCGCGAGGGCGTTTACATGTACTTCCCCGGCCCGCAGTTCGAAACGCCGGCGGAGGTCCGCGCGGCGCGGGTGCTCGGCGCGGACGCGGTCGGCATGTCCACCGTTCCGGAGGCGATCGCCGCAGGGCACTGCGGCATGGAGACGCTGGGTGTAACGCTTCTGTCCAACATGGCGGCGGGCGTTCTCCCGCAGCCGCTCTCCGGCGAGGAGGTCAACGCTGCGGCGGAGGCGGCCGCCCCCGTTTTCTCCGAATTTATCCTCTCGTGTCTGGAATCCATCTGAGGTCGAAAGGACGCGCCTATGGCAACTGAGAAAAAGCAAACCTTTCTTGGCGGAGCCGCCGTGCTGGCGTTCGGCATCGTGGCGGTCAAGATCATCGGCGCGGTGTTCAAGATCCCGCTGCTCAACATTCTCGGCGAGGCCGGCAGCGCGGACTTTTCCAACGCCTATAATATCTACGGCGCGCTTTTGACCGTTTCCACCGCCGGACTGCCTGTCGCGCTCTCCAAGCTTGTGAGCGAGGCGTACACCCGGGGGCGGACGAAACAGGCGCAGCGCACCTTCCGTGTGGCGTTCCGCGTTTTTCTCGTGCTGGGACTGCTTTCGTTTGCCCTGATGTGGTGGGGCAACGAGCTTCTCGCGGACACCCTCAACAACCCCCGCGCGGCTTACGGCATCCGCGCCCTTGCGCCGGCGGTCGTCTGCGTGGCGTGCCTTTCGGCGTTTCGCGGCTATGCACAGGGGCGGCAGTACATGACGCCGACCGCCGTTTCGCAGATCATCGAGGCGCTGTGCAAGCTTCTGCTCGGACTGGCGCTTTCGATCTGGCTGCTGAACGCCGGCAAGCCGGATTACGTCGCCGCTGCGGGCGCGATCGCCGGCGTCAGCGCCGGTACGGTGCTCTCGCTTCTCTATATGGCGGGCAATTACCTGCGCCACCGGCCCCGCATCCGCCGGGGCGAGCCGTGCGCGGCGGACTCGGTGATCCTTCGGCGGCTTCTCTTTCTGGCCGTGCCGATCACGCTCTCATCCTCGATGGTCTCCATCATCACGCTGATCGACACGAAGCTCGTTCAGGGGCAGCTTCAGAACGCGCTGGGCTATTCGCTCGATCAGATGCGCACGGCGTACGGGAATTACGCTGCCTGCATGAACCTTTATAACCTGCCCTCCTCGCTTATGGTTGCGCTGACGGCCTCGGTCATTCCCGCCGTCTCCTCCGCGATCGCCTGCCGCGACCGCCGCAGAACGGCGCGCATCGTGCGCTCGTCCTTCCGCGTCACGGCGCTGCTCGCGTTTCCAATGGGGCTTGGGCTGTGGTCGCTGAGCGAGCCGATCTTCCGCCTGTGCTATCGCAGATACGACGCGGAGCTTGGCGGGGCGCTGCTTGCCGTGCTCGGCATTGCGAGCGTTTTTGTCTGCCTCATGCTGGTCACCAACTCCATTTTACAGGCGTACGGACGCGTGAATCTGCCGATTTTCACGATGCTGCTCGGCGGAGGCGTCAAGATCGTGCTCAACTACAATCTGGTCGCCGTACCCGACGTCAATATTCACGGCGCGCCCGTCGGCACGCTGGTCTGCTTCGCCCTCACCGCCGTTTTGAACCTGATCGCGGTGCGGCGCGTCACGCAGCTCCGCCTGAATTATCCGGGCTATTTTCTCCGCCCGCTGCTGGCGGCCCTTGCGATGGCCTTTTCCGCGCGCGGCGCTTACGCGCTGCTTTCAAGGTTTCTGGTCCTCCCGAGCGAGCGGCTCACGCTTCTTGTGTGCGTGGGGGTCTCCGTGTGCGTGGCGGTCGCGGTGTATGCGGCGCTCGTTCTGGCGCTGCACTGCATCCGCCGCAGCGACCTTGAGCTGCTGCCGAAGGGCGACCGGATCGCCAGATTGCTCCATATTACGTAAAAAGCCTGAATGATCGAAGAAAAATCTTGCAATGGGATATAAGATATGGTAAATTTTGAAAGGAAAGAGACATACTCCATGCAGGACCTT
>CAKTJA010000023.1 GCA_934567115.1 uncultured Oscillospiraceae bacterium | reverse complement strand
GATCCCCGATGTGATTTTCTCCCTCCTAAAAATACACACAACACACAGCCAAAAGCCCCCGTCTTTCGACGGGGGCTTTTGGTCTTTTCCCCCGCGCGGTGTGAGGACGGCCCCGCCGGCGGCCGGGCAAAAAAACTGCGACCTTTCCCAATCTTAACACAATTGTAACACTTTTCCATGCTATACTGAATTATAATCTTAATCAACTGTCCGGAAAGGAGCTTTTGCCTTGTATCGCAGCAAACTGAACGAAAAACTGCGGGAGTCGCTTGCCGCGGTCCTTCCCATCCTTGCCATCGTGCTGATCCTGAGCTTTACCATTGCCCCCCTCCCGACGAGCGTGCTGATGGCCTTTCTCTTCGGCGCGGTGCTTCTGGTCGTCGGAATGATGTTCTTCTCCCTCGGCGCGGAGCTTGCCATGTCCCCGATGGGCGAGCGCGTCGGCGCCTGCATCACCCGCAGCCGAAAGGTCGGCATCATGCTGACGCTCGGCTTTCTGCTGGGCTTTCTCATCACCATCTCCGAGCCGGACCTTCAGGTTCTGGCCAATCAGGTGCAGGCCGTGCCGAACCTGATCCTGATCGTGACCGTGGCGGTCGGCGTGGGGCTTTTCCTCTGCTTCGCGATGCTGCGTATGCTCTTCTCCATCCCGCTCAACACCATGCTCATCGGGTTTTATGTTGTTGTCTTCCTTCTGGCCATGTTCGTGCCGAAGGACTTTCTGGCCGTCGCGTTTGACTCCGGCGGCGTGACGACCGGCCCGATGACCGTTCCGTTCATCATGGCGATGGGCGTCGGCGTTTCCGCGATCCGAAGCGATAAGCACAGCGCGAACGACAGCTTCGGCCTTGTGGCGCTGTGCTCGATCGGGCCGATCCTCGCGGTGCTGATCCTCAGCCTGATCTTCCGTCCGGACGGCGGGAGCTACACGCCCGTCGTCATTCCCGAGATCGGCGATTCCGCCGCGCTCTGGCATCTGTTCTTCACCGCCTTTCCCACTTATTTTAAGGAGATCGCCGTGTCGCTCCTGCCCATCGCGGCGTTTTTCGGCGTCTTCAACCTCGTCTCGCTGCATCTGGAGAAAAAGCAGCTGATCCGCATCGGCGTGGGCCTTGCCTACACCTATTTCGGTCTGGTCATCTTTCTCACCGGCGTAAACGTCGGCTTCATGCCGGCGGGCAACTACCTCGGCAGCGTGCTCGCCTCGCTTCCCTATCGGTACATCACCATTCCCATCGGCATGCTGATCGGCTATTTCATCGTAATGGCCGAGCCGGCCGTCTACGTCCTCATGCGTCAGGTCGAGGAGCTTACCGACGGCGCGATCCCCGGCAGCGCGATGAAGCATTCGCTGTCGATCGGCGTGGCGGTCTCGGTCGGCCTCGCCATGATCCGGGTGCTGACCGGCGTTTCCGTCTTTTACCTGCTGATCCCCGGCTATGCCGCCGCGATCATTCTGTCGTTTTTCGTGCCGAAGCTTTTCACCGCCATCGCCTTTGACTCCGGCGGCGTGGCCTCCGGACCGATGGCGACGACCTTCCTGCTCCCGTTCGCAATGGGGGCGTGCTCGGCGGTCGGCGGCAATATCGTGACCGACGCGTTCGGCGTGGTCGCCATGGTCGCCATGACGCCGCTCATCACCATTCAGGGGCTTGGCGTGCTTTACCGTCTGCGCACGCGCCGCGCCGCGCCGTCGGCGGAGAGCGCCGCTGCGGACGTCCGCACGCTGTCGGATCCCCTTGCCATTATTGACCTGTAAGGAGGGAGAGCATGAGCCGACTGTACATGATGGTCACCATTACCGAGCGAAGCAGACTGACGGAGTTTCTCTCCTTTTACCGCGAACGGCAGACGGGCGTGCAGTTTATCTCGCTGGCGCTCGGCACGGCAAGCAACGAAACGCTGAACTATCTCGGGCTTGAGCGCAGCGACAAATGCGTTTTCGCAAGCTTTGTGACCGACGAAAAGTGGGAGGAGCTGCGCCGTGGTCTGCGCCGCGAGCTGCAGATCGACGTTCCCGGCACGGGCATCGCGTTCACCGTTCCGCTCAGCTCGGTCGGCGGACCGCGCGAGCTGCAATTTCTGACGGAGCATCAGAATTATCAGAGGGAGGAGGAGTCCGTCATGAAGGACACCAAATACGAGCTTTTGATGGTCGTCGCCAACCACGGCTACAGCGACCTGATTATGGACGCGGCGCGCGGCGCGGGCGCGGCGGGAGGAACCGTCATCCACGCCAAGGGCACCGGCATGGAGGGCGCTGAAAAATTCCTCGGCATCTCGCTCGCCGCAGAAAAGGAAATGATCTACATCGTCGTCCAGCGTGAGGCGCGCAACGCGATCATGTCCGCCATCATGCGCGACGCGGGAATGGACAGCAAGGCGAAATCCATCTGCTTCACGCTCCCCGTTTCCGCAACGGCGGGGCTGCGGCTGCTGGAGGAGGAGTAAGCGGAAGGCAGGACACCGCCCCGCGCCTTCCTCCGTACAAACCGAAAAAGGACCGGCGGACGCTTTCGTGTCCGCCGGTCCTCAGCGTGTCGAAAAGGTTTTTCGCCCCGCTGAGCAGGTTTTCAGAACCTGAAAAGTTCTGAAAACGATTGATTTTAACGGCGCGGGACACCCTTCTTGGGTTTCCCGCGCGCACCCTTCCTTACCGTTAAGGGAAGTTTACCGCTTTATCGACCGTCTCCGGCGGACGCTTTCGTGTCCGCCGGTCCTTTCTTATATCGGGCGCACCACCTCCGAAAAGGCCGCGCGAGGCCCGACCGCTCAGTCCCGAAGCAGCTTCAGGCGCTCACGGTGGTCCGGGAGGATGCTGCCGAGCAGCGCGTAAAAGCCCGCGCCGTGGTCCCGGTGAACGATGTGGCACAGCTCGTGGACCACAACAAGGTCGATGGCCGCGTCGGGATACTGCATCAGCCGCCATGAAAAACAGAGGCTGTTTTTCCCATTGCAGCTGCCGAAGCGCGTCCTCGCGCCGGTGATCTTCACGCCGGTTGGGACAAGACCGGTCACGCCGCTCCAGTACGCAACGCGCCGGGGAAGCTCGTCCCGCGCCCGCGCGAGAAGCGCCTCGCGCTCGGCCTCCGTCGGCTCCGGACGAGCGGCGCGGCGCGCCTCCTGCCGTACACGGGCGCGCGCGATCCACTCCTCATGCGACGCGACAAAGGCGGCGATTTTCTCTCCGCTCAGCTTCAGCGGCGCGCGAACGACAACGCGGCCGTCGCGCCCCAGCTCCATGGAGAGCGTCCGCCTCCGCGAGCGGATCAGCGTATACTCCGTCATTCGTCGATCCGGGTGAAGCGGGGCAGGGCCGTCCCGTCCCGCTCAACGGTCTCGTTCCACATGGCGGCGGGGCGCACCCAAAGCCCCCGTTCGCCGTAAAGCGCGCGGTAAACAACCATCTGCTCCATCGTTTCGCTGTGCGTCGCAAGGCCGATGACCTCGTATTCCTTTCCTTTAAAATGGCGGTAGCGCCCGGGCCTGATCTGTTCCATAACGGCCTCTCCTTTCTCAGGGATCGCATTCCTCAAGATAGCACTTGCGCGCGCTGCGCAGAGCATAGAGCGCGCACACGGCAAGCCACAGCTCGACAGGAAGCAGCTCGTCGATATACCCGAGCTGGTAAAGCGCGCAGGGCATGTCGAAGACCGCGTGCAGCCCAACGGCAAACGGGAGCCAGCTAAGCTTCGTCCTGTTCCGCGCCGCGACAAACACGAAAACCGAAAGCGAGATTTGCAGCAGCATCGCGCTCACACGCTCGACACACGCAAGCAGACAGTAGCCTACGGTGTATTTCCCCATCGACGCCGCGACGGTCTGCACGGCGTCAAGGCTTCCGGTGAGCTGCATGAGCGCGTCCGTATCGCCCGCGTTCCAATAGACGGCGAACACAAGGCTGAACGCCAGCGACGCGCCGGAGAGCAGCATCGCCTCCGCGCCGCCGTGCCCGATGCCCGCCGTGACTGCGGCGGAGCGCCGGTCATATCCGCGCATGACGGTTTTGTACATCACGAAGCGTCCGCACTCTTCGAATATCCCGGCGGCAAGCGCGCCGTAGAGCATATAGAGCCACGGGCTTGAGAGAATAACACGGGAAACGGCGTTGTCGGAGAGGAGGCAGAAATAATGCAGTCCAGCCTCCAGCCCCTGCGAAAAAAGCAGGAACGTGAACGCGCCCCAGAGCGCCGGCCGCAGCTGCGCGCGCTCCCTCCTCCGCCACCAGACGAGAACGCCGATCGGCAGCAGCGTACAGAACGCCGCAGCCGCGCCCATGGCGGCGAGAGATGCGGCCGGGACCGTCGTTGTAGCGCTCATGCGTCCCGCCCCCTTTCGTGGCGGAGGTAATAGCAGAGGGAATAGACGATCGGGACGAGCGCCGCGGCAAGCAGAAGCACGATCAGGACGGTCCCCGAGCACGCCCGCAAAAGCGTGAGAACGATCGCCGCAAGCCCCGTAAGCACCCAGAGAAAGCCCGTCACGCGATGCGTGTGGTTCCAGTTCTCCTCGCTCGCGAGCGTCCACGGGAGCCTGACGCCCAGAGTACAGCTCCGCTTCGTCTTCGGCAGCCAGTTTCCGATGGCGAGGTACAGCACCCCGACGAACAGCGGCGCAAGCGTGCCGACCTTCATCTCATAGCCCAGCCCCGTGCCGAGCGTCACCGTGCCGCACAAAAGCGAGACAGCCGGGCAGATCCACAGCGCCACGGTCCGCAGGGCGGCGCTCATATTGGCGCGTCCGGGGTCGCGCTCCGCAGCGCAAAAGCAGACAAAATTCAGCGCCGCCACAAGCGCCGGCAGACCGAACACGGCTGCGGCGCGCGGCATCCAGCCGTCCTCCACGCCGTCGGCGCTCCAGTGCACCGCCATCGTCTCCGGCAGCTGCGGATACAAAACCGCGCCCGCAAGGATGGGAAGCAGACAGACCAGCGTGGTCAGCAGCAGTTCCTTCTTCGATGCCTTCATTTTCCTCATTCTCCTTTCAGATCCCGCAGCCAGAGCAGGACCTCCTCCAGCACGGAGGCGTTAAGACTGTAATATATATAGTTCTTCTCGCGGCTTTCAAAGATCAGCCCCGCCTTCTTCAGCTGCGCAAGGTGGTAGGACACCGTCGCCGCCGTCATGTCGAAGCGTCCGGCGATGTCCCCCGCCGTCATGCGCCCCCCCTTGAGAAGATTCAGTATCTCCCGCCGAACGGGGTCGCCCAGCGCCTTCATCGTTTCGCTCAGGCCCATTACGCGCGTCTCCTTCAAGTATTTAGAAAATTTTCTAAATAGAAGTATAGCGCCGCGTCCCCCTTTTGTCAACAGGTATTTAGAAATTTTTCTAAATACGCGTGCGGCGGGCGGGGCGGCGGTTTTTTACCTATTATTCACAATCTGTTTACACGCCGCCCTATTGACAATGGAAATGCGTGGTGGTACACTGCGTTTAGCACTCGGGAGGATTGAGTGCTAAACGTTGAAAGGAGCGGAGCGGCATGGAACTGAGCGCACGCAAAAAGCAGATACTCAAGCGTGTGATCGAGGATTACATCGCCTCCGCCGAGCCGGTCGGCTCAAAGGTCATCGCACAGGAGATGGGCGGCAGCATTTCGTCCGCCACCGTGCGCAACGAGCTTGCCGAGCTGACCGAGCTTGGATTCCTTGAGCAGCCGCACACCTCCGCCGGACGCATCCCGTCCCCGAGGGGATACCGGCTGTATGTCAACGAGCTGATGGAGCGGCACAGCCTGAGCGCGCAGGAAACGGCGCAGATCAACGAGGCGCTTGCGGACAAAATGTCCGCGGCGGGCGACGTGATCTCACAGGCGGGACAGACGGTCTCTTCCCTTGTCGATTACCCCGCCTATGCCGTCGCCGAGGGGAAGAGCGGCGTGACCGTTCGGCGCTTTGAGCTGCTCGGCGTGGACGAGACGAGCTTTATCGCCGTCGTCATGACGGACGACAGCCGCGTCAGGTCGCAGCTGCGCCGGTCGGCGCTCGCCTTTGACCGCGCGCGGCTCCCGGAGCTGAGCGCCCTTCTCAACGCGAGGTTCACCGCATGCCGCCGGGAGGAAATGAGCGCGCAGGTGCTCGCCGTATCCGACCGCATCGCGCCCGAGCTGTTTCTGGTCCTTTCGTCCGCCGTGGAATACGCCGCCGAGATCCTTGAGGAGGCCGCGCGGAAGGACGTTTTCACCGCCGGCGCGAGCCAGCTCCTCAAAATTCCCGAGTACCGCGACCTTGACAGGGCGCATGAGCTGATGACCTTCTTTTCCGACAGTAAGGAGAAGCTCCCCGTGCCGGAGGACGGCGCGCAGCTGAAGATCCTGATCGGTCCGGAGAACGTCAGCGAGGCGCTGCGCGACACAAGCGTTGTCGTCGCCAGCTATGACATCGGCGGCGGAATGCGCGGACTGGTCGGCGTGGTCGGCCCGACGCGCATGGATTATGCCACAGTCACAGCCCGGCTGAGTTATTTTGCAGACGGTCTGACGCGGATGTTCGGCAGAAACGGGCTTCCGCCAAAAGATGATAAGGAGTAGGAAATGTCGAACAAAGATAAGAAGAACGCCCAAAACGGGCTTTCCGGGCAGAACGAGCCGGCCGCAGTGGAGGAAAAAGAGCTTCCGCCCGCCGCCAAAGAGTCCGCTGAAGAGTCCGCCGGGGAGCAGGCGCCCGAAACGTACACGCTCACAAGAGAGCAGATGGAAAAAATGGAGGCGCTTGCCGGTCAGCTCGCCGAGGAGCACGACAAATACCTGCGTCTCGCCGCGGAGTATGACAACTACCGCAAGCGCACCGCGAAGGAAAAGGAAAGCATCTACGGCGACGCCAAGATCGACACGATCAAAAGCATGCTCCCCGTGTACGACAATCTTGAGCGCGCGCTCGCGCAGTTCGGCGAGGGCGACGATCCCCACAAGAAGGGGCTTGAAATGATCCTCGCCCAGTACAAGGAGGCGCTTGCCAAGCTCGGCGTCACACAGATGGAGTGCGCGGGGGAGAGCTTCGACCCCGAACGGCACAACGCCGTGATGCACGTTGAGGACGAGAGCTGCGGAGAAAACACCGTGGTCGAGGTCCTCCAGCAGGGCTTCATGCTTGGCGACAAGGTCCTGCGCTTCGCGATCGTCAAGGTCGCAAACTGAATGAGTTTATAAAAAATTTAAGATAAATGCAGGAGGGCAAACATTATGTCTAAGGTTATCGGAATTGATTTGGGCACCACCAACAGCTGCGTGGCCGTGATGGAGGGCGGCGAGGCCGTCGTCATCCCCAACGCGGAAGGAAACCGCACCACGCCGTCCGTCGTCGCGTTCTCCAAAACCGGCGAGCGCATGGTCGGTCAGGTCGCCAAGCGTCAGGCCATCACCAACCCCGACCGCACCATCGCGTCCATCAAGCGCGAAATGGGCAGCGACCATAAGGTAAACATCGACGGAAAGGCCTACACGCCGCAGGAGATCAGCGCGATGATCCTTCAGAAGCTGAAGTCCGACGCGGAGGCGTATCTGGGTCAGAGCGTCTCCGAGGCCGTCATCACCGTCCCCGCCTACTTCACCGACTCGCAGCGTCAGGCGACCAAGGACGCGGGCAGGATCGCGGGTCTGGACGTCAAGCGCATCATCAACGAGCCGACCGCCGCCGCCCTTGCCTACGGCGTGGATAAGGAGCAGAGCCAGAAGGTCATGGTCTACGACCTCGGCGGCGGCACGTTCGACGTGTCCGTTCTCGACATCGACGACGGCGTGATCGAGGTCCTTGCCACCGCCGGCAACAACCGCCTCGGCGGCGACGACTTCGACGAGTGCGTCATGAAGTGGATGGTCAGTGAGTTCAAGCGCACCGACGGCGTGGACCTCAGCGGCGACAAGGTCGCCATGCAGAGATTGAAGGAAGCCGCCGAAAAAGCCAAGATCGAGCTTTCCGGCGTGACCAGCACGAACATCAACCTGCCCTACGTCACTGCGGACGCGTCCGGTCCGAAGCACCTTGACCTGACGCTCACCCGCGCGAAGTTCAACGAGCTGACCGCGCATCTGGTCGAGGCGACCGCCGGTCCCGTCCGTCAGGCGATGAGCGACGCCGGCCTGTCCGGAAGCGACATCTCCAAGGTCCTGATGGTCGGCGGCTCGAGCCGTATCCCCGCCGTGCAGGACATGGTCAAGAAGCTCACCGGCAAGGACGGCTTCAAGGGCATCAACCCCGACGAGTGCGTTGCGATGGGCGCGGCGCTCCAGGCCGGCGTTCTGACCGGCGACGTGAAGGGTCTGCTGCTGCTTGACGTCACCCCGCTGAGCCTCGGCATCGAGACGATGGGCGGCGTGTGCACCAGACTGATCGAGCGCAACACCACCATCCCCGTCAAAAAGAGCCAGATCTTCTCCACCGCCGCGGATAATCAGACGAGCGTTGAGGTCAACGTGCTCCAGGGCGAGCGCGAGATGGCCGCCGCGAACAAGAGCCTCGGCCGCTTCCACCTTGACGGCATCGCCCCGGCGCGCCGCGGCACGCCCCAGATCGAGGTCACGTTCGACATCGACGCGAACGGCATCGTCAACGTCAGCGCGAAGGACCTCGGCACCGGCGCGGAGCAGCACATCACCATTACCTCCTCCACCAACATGAGCAAGGAGGACATCGAAAAGGCAGTCAAGGAGGCCGAGCAGTACGCCGCCGAGGACGCCAAGATCAAGGAGCGCGTCGAGATCCGCAACCACGCGGACCAGATGGTCTTCCAGTGCGAGAAGACCCTCGGCGACGTCGGCGACAAGGTCCCCGGCGAGGAAAAGGCCAAGGTCCAGGCCGAGGTCGACAAGCTCAAGGAGCTGCTGAAGGGCGACGATACCGACGCCATCAAGGCCGCGACCGAGGAGCTGACGCAGCTGTTCTATCAGATGAGCGAGAAGCTTTATCAGAACGCGAACCCGCAGGGCGCCGCCGGTCCCGACATGGGAGGCGCCGCCGGCGCGCAGACCGGTCCCGACGGACAGCAGTATTACGACGCCGACTACAAGGTGGTTGACGACGACGACAGCAAGAAGTAAGGGGAATGCCGCCCGACCGCGCGGCGCTTCGCCAAAATAAACCAACCCGGCCACAGCGGGGGCAGCGAAAACTGCCTCCGATTGTGGCGCTTTCAGGAGCGTAGTCTATGGCTGAGAATAAAAGAGATTACTACGAGGTGCTCGGCATTTCCAAGGGCGCCTCGGAGGATGAGATCAAAAAGGCATACAAAAAGCTTGCGCGCAAATATCATCCGGACATGAATCCGGGGGATAAAAACGCGGAGGAAAAATTTAAGGAGATCAACGAGGCCAACGAGGTCCTCTCCGATCCCGAGAAAAAGGCGCGTTACGACCGCTTCGGCTTCGCGGGCGTCGACCCCAGCTACGGCGCGGGCGGCGGGGCCTACAGCAGTGCGGGCGGCTTCGACTTCGGCGATCTGGGCGACCTGTTCGGCAGCTTCTTCGGTGGGGGCTTCGGCTCCTCGCGCGCGAACCCGAACGCGCCGCAGCGCGGCGAAAGTCTGCGCACCAGCGTCACCGTCAGCTTTGAGGAGGCGGCGTTCGGCTGCGAAAAGGAGATCAGCATCGAGCGCGTGGAGACCTGCGACAGCTGCCACGGAACGGGCTGCGAAAAGGGAACGACCGCCGAGGTCTGCCCCGACTGCCGCGGCTCCGGCATGGTGCAGCAGCGGCGGCAGACGCCGCTCGGCTTTATGTCCACCAGCTCGCCCTGTCCGCGATGCGGCGGAAAGGGCAAGATCATCCACCAGCCCTGCAAGGCGTGCCGTGGCAGCGGTCAGCTCCGCCGCCGCAAAACGCTCAAGGTCACCATCCCCGCCGGCATCGACAACGGGCAGACGATCTCTCTGCGCGGACAGGGCAACGCCGGCAGAAACGGCGGAAGCCCGGGCGACCTGCTGATCGCGGTCGCGGTGCGCCCGCACGAGGTCTTCCGCAGAGAGGGGACCAGCGTGCTTTGCGAAGCGCCGATCACCTTCACACAGGCCGTCCTCGGCGCGGAGCTGGAGATCCCGACGATCGACGGAAAGGTGAAGTACACGATCCCGGAGGGGACCCAGAGCGGCACGACCTTCCGCCTCAAGGGCAAGGGCATTCCGGGTCTGAACGGCCGCGCGCGCGGCGACCAGTACGTCACCGTGTACATCGAAACGCCGCGCAATCTCAATCGGGAGCAGAAGGAGGCTCTGCGCAAATTCAGCGAAACGCTCGGCGAGAGCAATTATGAGCAGCGCAAGAGCTTCTTCGGGAAATTCAAGCTATGAGAAACGGACATTATATTACAGACTATCACTGCCATTCCAGCATTTCGCCCGACGGGCACAACACCATGCGCGAGATGGCGGAGGCCGCCGCGCGCGCGGGCGTGGACGATCTGTGCTTCACGGATCATGTCGAGCCGCTGCAATGGGTCAGCTGGAACGATCCGCCGCGCGAAAAGGGAAGCTATGACTGGGACGCGATGCTGCGCCAGTTCCGCGAGGCGCAGGAGGCCGTCGGCGGCCGCATCCGTCTGCGCATGGGCGCGGAGCTTGGCGAGTGTACCTTCGCCCTCGACGTGGCCGACAGCTTTCTTGACGCCGCTCCCGCGCTGGACTTCACCATCGGCTCCGTCCACGCGTACCGCCTTGACGACGGCACGATCAACGACCTGTGCTGGATCGAAAGCGGGGAGGAGAGCGTGTGGCTCGACGCCTGCGAGCGCTACTTTGACGAGCTGGAGCGGCTTCTGGACTGGGGCCGCTTTGAGGTCATCGGTCATCTCACGCTTCCGCAGCGCTATGCGAAGGAAATGCACGGCCTTGACCTGAAGCTCAACCGCTATGAAGAGCGGATCCGGCACATCCTCACCCGCGCCATCGAAAAGGGCATCGGCATCGAGTGCAACACGAACCGGGGAAATCAGCCGCTTCCGGACGCGAAGTGGCTGCGCATCTACCGCGAGCTGGGCGGCGAGCTGATCACCCTCGGCTCGGACGCGCACACGCCGGAGTTTATCTCCCGCGCGATGGAACAGCGGCAGGAGCTGCTGAAAGAATGCGGCCTTCGCTACTTCGCGACCTACGAAAAGAAAAAACCGAGCTTTCACAAAATATGATTACGGAGGAAATAACGATGAAAATCGCCATGGGCTGCGATCACGGCGGCTATGCCCTAAAGGAAACCGTCAAAAAGCTTTTGGAGGAGAACGGTCACGAGGTCGTAGACTGCGGGACCCACTCGACCGAAAGCTGCGATTACCCCGTCTTCGGCGAAGCCGCCGCGCGTAAGGTCCAAAGCGGCGAGTGCGAGCGGGGCATCGTCGTCTGCACCACCGGCATAGGCATCTCCATTGCGGCGAACAAGGTGCGCGGCGTGCGCTGCGCGCTGTGCCACGACCCGCTGAGCGCGGAGATGTCGCGCCGCCACAACAACGCCAACATGCTCGCGCTCGGCGCGGGGATCGTCGGCAAAAACATGGCCGAGCGCATCGTCTCGGTGTTCCTCTCCACCGAATTCGAGGGCGGACGCCACGCGCGCCGCGTCGGTCTGCTGGACGAAATTTCGGGATAAAACAAAAAAAGCGGAAAAATCAGCAGAAATCCAAAAATTTCTGTTGATTTTCCTTTTATGGAACGATAAAATGAGCGTGCATTAACGAGGAAGGGCAGGCGGAACAAATGCCGACCAAGGGATACCACAGCTATCGCGGCAAGGGCGGCGGCGGAAAAGGCGCGCTGACCGTTCTGCTATGCCTGATCCTGCTCGCGGCGGTCGGCTTTCTGGTCGTCCAGCGCTACGCCGTGTATGAGGCGGACGGCGGCGTGCGCTTCGACCTGCCGTGGCGGAAGGAGCCGACGCAGCCTGAGCCGCCGAAGGAAAACGCCCCCGACGAAGCGCCGGACGGGCTGGAGATCATCGTCGAACAGCCGCCGAAGGAGGAAAAGCGCGAGCTTCACGCGCAGGAGCTGGACCAGAGCGTTCTGCGCGGCAGCGCCGCCCCAACGCTTTCGGCCCTGCCCGATGAGATCAACGCCGTGGCCGTCCGCGTGAAAAACGAGGCGGGCGAGCTTCTCTACGACTCCTCTCTGACGGAGGCGGTGGAGGCGGGCGCGGTCAGGGGCGGAAGCATTTCCCGCGCCGCCATCGCCGATCTGACCGGAAGCGATTACTACACCATCGCGCGGATCAACGCGCTGCACGACAGCATCTACTCCTTCGCGCACATGTCGGACGCGGCGGTTTTGCAGCGCCAGCACCCCGGGTACATCTGGTACGCCCCGGACAGCACGTTCTATCTGGCTCCCGAGAAGCCCGCCGCACGGCAGTATATCGCAGCCATTGCGCGCGAGTGTGCGGAGCTTGGCTTCCGTGAGCTTTTGTTCGACGGCTTCGGCTACCCGTCGGCCGGGCGGCTGAGCAACATCGACGATTCGACGCGCGGCATGACCATGCAGGAGGCGCTTGACGCTCTCGCCGCCGAGCTGCGGGAGAGCGTGAGCGAATACGACGTAAAGCTCTCCGTCCTTCTCGACGCGGAGACCGTGCTTGCCGGTGGGGACGAGAGAACAGGGCAGTCGCTCGCCGCGCTGGCGGAGCGCTTCGACCGCATCTATGTCCCCACCGATGCGGAGCAGCTCCCCGCGCTGCGCACCGCGATGGAGCCGTACGACGCGGAGCTGGTCCCGATTATGGACGCGGCCCCGGACGAGGGGAGCTATCTGCTCGGCGCTTAGGGCGCGCCGGCTTTTTCCGGAGCATTCCCCATGTGGGGGACAACTCATGCCGCCGGGAGCGGAATTTTGAAAACTGCGGGAATCCGCTCAGCGGAGCGGAACGTTTTTCGACACGCCGAGGGACCGGATCGTACGATCCGGTCCCCGAAATTATTGATAAAGCAGTGAATTTTTTGCAACGGTAAGGAAGAGTGTGCGCGGGAAACCCAAGAAGGGTGTCCTGCGCCATTTGAAATCAACAGTTTTCAGAACTCAGAAAGTTCTGAAAACTTGCTCAGCGGGGAGAAAACACTTTTTCGACGCGCTGAGGGACCGGATCGTACGATCCGGTCCCTTTTCTTATGGCAGGACGTTTCCGCGCCTCACTGCGCGGCCTCCCCCTGCGGCGCGGAGCCTGTGCGCGGGATGCGGATGGTAAGGCGGATCTCGTCCGGGGTGTCCTCACGCTCGCAGGCCGCGTCCACGCCCGCGCGCTGCATAACCCCCATGCTGCGCCGAATGGAGTTGAGAAACAGCCGCACGTCCTTAATGATATAGGTCGGCCGGCTTTTGGGTGGCGTGCTCTCGGCACGCTTGAGCAGGCTCTCTATGTACTCCTCCGTACGGGTGACGTTGTAGCCGCGTTCCACGATCACCCGCAGGGCCGCAAGCCGCTCCGCATCGTCCGGCAGACGGAGGAGCGCGCGGGCGTGCCGCTCGGACAGTCCATGCTCCCGCAGCAGCGCGGCGCAGTCCGGGGACAGGCGCAGCAGACGCAGCTTGTTGGCGACCGCGCTCTGCGACTTCCCAAGCCGCTCCGCCGCCTGCTCCTGTGAAAGGCCGTAGTTCCGGATCAGGCGGGCGATAGCCTCCGCCTCTTCAAAGTAGTGCAGGTCGCGCCTTTGCAGATTCTCGATC
>CAKTJA010000022.1 GCA_934567115.1 uncultured Oscillospiraceae bacterium | reverse complement strand
TCTCCACGGTGTACGCCGGCTTCGGTATGATCATCTATCTTCAGAACGTCGGCAACTTCCCGACCTATACCGCGCACACCCAGATCGGCATGTTCTCCATTGCGGCCCTGCTCGTTGGCGGCGCAAGCGTGGAGAAGGCCGGCATCAAGAACGTGTTCCTCGGCGTGATCCTGTTCCACACCATGTTTATCGTCGCCCCCAGGACCGGCGCGGCCATCACCGGCGACTCCATGATCGGCGAATACTTCCGCGTGTTCGTTTCCTACGCGGTCATTACCGTGGCGCTCGTGATGTATGAGGCGAAAAAGCGCAAGGCGAAAAGTCAGGCCGGGCAGCAGCTTGCCGCCGAGCAGGAGAAGGAGGGAGAGCAGGCATGAAATCGAAGCGCACCCTTGTGATCCGCATTGCGGCGGTCGCCGTGCTGATCGCTCTCGGCTTCTGGATGTCCGTCATCGGGCGCGGGCACACCGTATATCTGGACAACAAAAAGCTCGAGTACGGCGGTCAGACCTACGATACGCCCTATAAGGTCGTCGTCACGGTAGACGGCGAGCAGATCGCCAAGCTCTATGACCGTGAGCGCGGCGGCACGACCTGCATCGGTCAGAAGCTCACCATGACGCTTGAGATCACGCAGGAGAAGGGCGGAAGCGAAACGGTCGAGACCTATACGCTGAAGCTTCCGAAAAACATGGACGGCATCATCATCAATCTGCCGGGCTATCTTGCGGGACTTCCGGAGGAGGCCTACCTCTCCGAATTTATCCCCACTCCCGACACGGAGCCGGTCGAGGAGGAGATCCCCTCCGACGACGACTTCGGCATGGACGATACGGCAATGGGCGACGAACTGCCGCTCGAATGATTTGAAAAAACACGCCACAGCCCATGCTCCGGCATGGGCTGTGCTGACAGAAAAAAGGAGGAACAACGATGGCTGTTTTATCCACGCTCAAGCCCGGCAAGGTGTTTGAGTATTTTGAAAAGCTCTGCTCCGTGCCGCACGGCAGCGGCAACACGAAGCAGATCAGCGACCTGTGCGTCGGCTTTGCGAAGGAGCTTGGCCTGAAATACCGTCAGGAGCCGTGCAACAACGTCGTGATCTGGAAGGACGCGTCCGCCGGCTATGAGCAGGCCGCGCCGGTCATTCTTCAGGGGCACATCGACATGGTGTGCGCGAAGACGGACGACTGTGCAAAGGACATGGCGAAGGAGGGGCTCGACCTTGCGACCGACGGCGAGTGGGTCTGGGCGGAAAAGACCTCTCTCGGCGGCGACAACGGCATCGCGGTGGCGATGATCCTTGCCATTCTTGCCGACGACACGCTGCCGCACCCGCCGCTCGAAGCGGTGTTCACCGTGGATGAGGAGGTCGGCATGGACGGCGCGTTCGCGCTCGACTGCTCCGATCTCAAGGGAAAGAAGCTGCTCAACCTCGATTCGGAGATCGAGGGCGTGTTCACCGTGTCGTGCGCCGGCGGCGTGCGCGCGGACTGTCTGCTGCCCGCCGCGCTCGAGGCTTTGCACGGTGAAAGCGGATACAGCGTGACGCTCTCCGGATTGCAGGGCGGCCACTCCGGCGGCGACATCGACAAGGGCCGCGGCAGCGCCAACGCCCTGATGGGGCGCACGCTCTGCACCGCGATGGCGCGCGTTCCCGGGCTTCGTCTCGCGGCGGTAAACGGCGGCAAGTTTGACAACGTCATCTGCTCCCGCTGCGAGGCGAGGGTCGCCGTCCCCGCCGGACGGGAGGCGGACTTCGAGCGTTTCATCCGCGAATTTGACGCAACGCTGAAAAACGAGTACGCCGGCTGCGACGCCGACGTCGCGCTCTGCTGTGAGCCGTGCGCCGTCGGCGAGGCCGTCAGCGCGCAGCGCAGCTCCGTCCTGCTGCACGCTCTGCTTGCGATGCCGCAGGGCGTGCAGGAAATGAGCGCCGACTTCCCCGGTCTGGTGCAGACCTCGCTCAACCTCGGCGTTCTGCGGCTGGAGGCGGACGGGCTGCACGCCAATTTCTGCATCCGCTCGTGCATCGCCTCGCAGAAGGAGATGCTGGTGCGTCGCGTGCGCGCCGTCGCGGAGCTTGCCGGCGGAACGGTGAGTGAGCGCAGCGCGTATCCCGGCTGGCAGTATGCGCGCAAGTCCGAGCTTCGCGAGCTGGTGCTCTCCGCCTACCGCGACGTGAGCGGACAGGAAGGGAAGATCGAGGCGACCCACGGCGGTCTGGAGTGCGGCCTTTTCATCGAAAAAATACCGGGGCTCGACGCCGTCTCCCTCGGCCCCGAGCTGCACGACGTGCATTCCGTGCGCGAGCGGCTGAACGTCCCGTCCACGGAGCGCGTCTACGCGCTCGTGTGCGAGATCCTCAAGCGCAGCCGCTGACGATTCGCGGCAGCGTCTCTGCGGCAGACCGGCTTGTGCCGAAATCCAAGTTATCCCCTTTATATGCAATCAGCGCCCCGCAGACGATAACCGGCTGTGGGGCGCTGTCGCTCAGTCGGAAGCGGGCCATGCGGTCCGGCTTCCGACCTTTGTATTTTCAAGGTTTTTAACGATCTACGCAAATAAATCGCCGTTTTTTGCAAAATCCCGTCAAAAAGCGCAACGGCACTCGGCTTTTTACCTTTGACTTTTTCTGCGCCACAAATTTTTCAGCGGCATAAATTACTTGTGTAAAAATCGTTATACTTTCCCCATGCTTATAATAAAAAGCCAGACGTAAATCCGCATTCCGTGCAAAGCATCAGCTTTCACAGCCCGCATACGCCTTAACGCGACGCGTTGCGTTTCCGCCTTTTCCCGTACCGGTCCCGCGCTTTATTTCCCACTCGCGGACCGCCGTTCGAATCGCGCACAGAAGGGCAGCGACCCGTTCCGAATCGCTTTTCCCGCGCGGCGGCAGGGGAGACCCCCGTCCGCTCACCGTGCGCGCAGCTGCCAGAACGCGACCGCGCTCGCCGCCGCAACGTTGAGTGAATCCACCCCATGCGCCATCGGAATGCGTACCGTGTAATCGCACGCGGCGATCGTACGCGGCGAGAGGCCGTCCCCCTCCGTGCCGAGCACGATGGCAAGCCTCGGCTCCTCCGCGAGGCGCGCGTCCTCAACGCTCACGGAGTCGTCCGAAAGCGCCATGGCGGCCGTCCGAAATCCGAGCGCGCGCAGCTGCTCAACGCCCCGGTCCGGCCAGTCGGAGGCCGTGCCGCCGATGCGCGTCCACGGCACCTGAAACACCGTGCCCATGCTCACGCGGACGGCACGGCGGTAAAACGGGTCGCAGCAGGTCGGCGTTACAAGCACCGCGTCGATCCCCAGCGCCGCAGCCGAGCGGAAGATCGCGCCGACGTTTGTGTGATCGACGATCCCCTCAAGCACCGCGATACGGCGCGCGCCCTCGCAGACCTCCTCCACCCGGGGGAGCGCGGGACGGCGCATCGCGCATAAAACGCCCCTCGTCAGCTCATAGCCGGTCAGGCTCCTGAGCACGGCGCGCTCGGCGGTGTAGACGGGGACCGCGCCGCAGCGCGCAAGAAGCGTCCGTGCGTCGCCCTCGATGTGTCCGCGCTCCATCAAAAAGGAGAGCGGCGTATACCCCGCGTCAAGCGCCGTGGCGATGACCTTCGGGCTTTCCGCGATGAAAACGCCCTTGTCCGGTTCGAGACGGCAGCGCAGCTGCGCCTCGGTCAGCCGCGCGTAAACGTCCAGCTCCGGTGCGGACAGATCCGCAAGTTCAATAATATTCGGCATGCCGCCCTCCTTCCGCGCCCGCGCACGAAAGCCGGTCAACGCCGGCCTTGCGCATGCAAGCGCCGATCAAACTGTTTTTACACCTGTTTATATTTCACACTTCCACACAATTTCCACACGTTCCGCGCCGTATGCCATCAGTAGTGGTACTTTTTCCGTTTCACAACGAGGAAGATCACGGAGAACACCACCGCCATGACTTCTGCGACCACGATGGAGATCCACACGCCGTCAAGCTCCCAGATCATCGGCAAAAATATGACCGCGGCCACCTGAAAGACCAGCGTCCGCAGGAAGGAAATGATTGCGGAGGTTATGCCGTCGTTGAGCGCGGTGAAAAAGCCGGAGCTGTAGATGGCGTAGCCCATAAAGAAGAACGACAGCGCGAAAATGCGGAAGCCCGAGACCGTCATCTGCATCAGCTCCGCGTCGTACCCGACAAAGATCCCCGCCAGCGGAGAGGCGAGCAGCTCGGCGGAGGCGACCATCGCAACGCCGAACGCACCGATCATGAGAAGGCTCTTTCGAAGCAGACCCTGCAGCTCCGCATAGTTCTTCGCCCCGTCGTGATAGCCGACGATGGGGGCGGTGCCGATGGAATAGCCGAGGAACGCCGCAGAGAAGATCATGCTGACGTACATCATCACGCCGTAGGCGGCGACGCCGTCCTCTCCCGCGTATTTGAGCAGCTGAATATTGTAGAGCATACCGACAAGGCTCATGGAGATGTTGCTCATAAACTCCGACGAGCCGTTGGTGCAGGCTTTGAAAATCGCTTTCCCGTCAAACCGGCTCTTCCCAAGGCGGAGGATGCTGCTGTTTTCCCGCCCGAAGTACGCCAGAGGCGCCGCGCCGCCGACCACCTGACTCAGCGCGGTCGCAGCCGCCGCGCCGGCCAGCTTGTATTCCTGCGGCAGCAATATCACAAGGACCGCGTCCAGAACCATGTTCGTCAGGCCGGACAGCACGGTGACGGTCAGCCCCAGCTTCGGCCGCTCCGCCGCGACGCAGAACGACTGAAACAGAAGCTGGAGCACATTGAACGGCAGCGCGAGCAGGATGATGCGGGCATAGAGCACCGCGTTCTCCAGCATCTCACCCTCCGCACCGAGGCGGGCGGCGATTGGGCGGATGAAAGCGATCCCGAGCACGGCAAACAGAACGCCCAGCGCAGCCGAAACATAGACGAACAGCGAGAAGTACCGGTTGCCCCTCTCTCTGTCGCCCTCGCCGAAGGTCTTGGCGACGATCGCCGAGCCTCCGGTGCCGAACATTAAGCCCACCGTGGACAGGATCATAAGAAACGGCATGATCAGATTGACCGCCGCAAACGGCGTTTTCCCCGCAAAGTTCGACACAAAGAAACCGTCGACCACGCCGTAGATCGAGGTGAAGATCATCATGCCGATGGACGGAAGCGTGAAGCGGATGAGCCGCCCGTAAGTAAAATGATCGGATAATTGAATCTGCTGTTTCATTGTCTTCTCCCAAACCAGCGCGCCGCAAAATCCGCGACCGCCGGCACCAGCTCCTTGATTTCCCAATCCGTCGTGTTGACGGTGATATGGTAAGCGTCCCGCTGGCCCCACGCCGAGCCGGACATGATCTCCCTTGTCTGCGAGCGCACGTCGTCGATCTTTTTCATTCTGCGCAGCAGCTCCCGCTCCGTCAGCTTTTCACCCTCCGGCGCTCTTTCCATGCAGCGCTTCACCTTGGCCTCCTTCGAGGCGCAGACGAAGATGTTGAACGGGCGGTATTCGCGCAGAATAACGTCCGCGTTCCGTCCGACGATAACGCAGTCCTTACCCAGCGCGGCGATGCCCTCAATAACCTTCTTCTGCTCGACCAGCAGCGTCACCTTGGAGGACTGCACATAGGCCGCAGAGGCCAGCGTTCCCCGGAAGGTGATCGCCTGGTTTTTCCATCCATGATTGTCCAGCGTGCTGGCAACATAGTTTGCGTTCATCCCGCTCTCCCGCGCGACGGCGGAAATGATCTCGCTGTCGTAATAGTCGTATTCCAGCAGGTCGGCAAGCCGCTTGCCAAGCTCTCTGCCGCCGCTGGCGAACTCGCGGCTGATCGTAATGATGTTCATAACGGACCTCCTCACATTTTCTCGATCTGCCCGCGGAAATGCTCGTTGTACTTTTCCATCAGGCGCAGATACCGCTCGATCTCATCCTCCGCCCACCCGTCAAAGGCACCGCGCTCCGCGCGAAAGAGCCGCGCGACGGTGCGGTCCGCATACTCCCGGCCCTCATCCGTAAGGCATACGGTCTTCGCTCTGCCGCCGCTCTGCTCAAGGTAAATGATCTCATCCTTTTCCAGCCTCCGGATCGCGGAATTAATCGTCTGCTTGCTGATGCCGGTCTCTCTGCAAATCGCGTTGAGCGGGCATTTCCCGTCCCTTTCATAGACGAGATACAGCACAAACATCACGCTGTCCGACAGCCCCAGCTTCAGGGCTGCCTGGTGATACAGAGCGTCCAGATCAGAGGCCAGGCAGTTCACCCGATACATCATATCGGCATCGTTTCTTTTCATACAACGCCTCCGCAGGTATGATTTCAGACCCGCACGAGTATAGTACGATTTCGTACCAATGTCAATGGGCTTTTTTAAAAAAACAGGGGAGAGCCGCCGCTCTTCCCCATAGTCTTTGTTTTGTCCTGTGCTGTACCGGCGCAAATCGCCTGAAAGCAATATTTCGTAGGCGGAAGCCCCGGAATATCACGCGCCGTCCGCAGCCCTCAGGTACATGCCGTCCAGCAGCCGCGTACCCGCAGCCGTGCGAAACACGCGCTCCCGAAAACTTTCGATCGTCTGCCGCGCATAGCCGCTCTCGCCCGCGTTGACCAGAAAATCCGCTTCCAGCAAAATCCGGTGGTCGATACCATTGATATCCGTGTAGGTATGATGGTGAGCCGCAAGCCACGAGATGCGTTCCACATCGCCGCGTCCGACAGGCAGCCCCTCAAAAAACGCCTCTACCAGCGGCGGGCTCTCGAGCTCCTGATTTTTGCCGTTGGTATTGCCGTACTTTTCCCGGCACAGCGGACAGGAAATATCATGCACCACGGCGGCAAGCTCCAAAATTTCCTGCGTGTGCCTGTCCAGCCCCTCCAGCTCTCCAATCGTTTTCGCCATCGCCCAGACCTTGAGAAAATGGTCGATATCACGAATATTTCCCCTGTAAAATTCGATCATCCGCTGTGTCGCAGCCGCAACGATCATAAGTCTCCTCCATTAAAGCGCGGCGCCCTTCTTCGGCACGAAAAATCCGGTCATATCGGCATGCTCCAGCTCCAGCAGCTTTAGCTTCTTATCGATCCCGCCGGCGTACCCGGTCAGACTGCCGTTCGTGCCGACGACCCGGTGACAGGGAATGATGACGGAAATCTCGTTGTGCCCGACCGCACCGCCGACCGCCTGTGCGGACATCCGGGGAAGCCCCGTCTTTTTGGCGAGCTGCCGTGCGATCCCGCCGTAGGTCGCGGTCTTCCCGTAGGGAATCTGCAAAAGAATGTCCCACACCGACTGCCGGAACGCGGAGCCGACGGGGTGCAGCGGCGGCAGAAAATCAGGCTCTTTGCCGGTAAAGTAAACGTCCAGCCAGCGCCGGGCTTCCGCGAGAGCAGGCGTTTCCCGCTCCGTGTGCTCGGAGGGGAGATTGTCGGCAAAGTATTTTTCGCCGTCGAACCACAGGCCGGTCAGCCCGATCTCGTCCGCTGCCAGCAGAACGCCGCCCAGCGGCGAATCGTAATGCTGCGTGAAGGTCATTTTTCTCACCTCGAAAAAGCATTGAGCTCCCGCCGGGTCGGCGCGCGGCCCCGGCGCAAAACGGGGTCCCGGTCACGCCGCGCGGCGCGCCGAAACGGCAAAGGGATGCGGGGCGGGGAAGGGGAGGCTGACCGCCGGTCGAAGCTGGGCTTTGATCCGCCGGAGGAGATGAACCGGGAACGGTCAGCCGTCTTCCGCCAAACCAGGGGTCTGCCGCAGCGGATCACATCGGCGTTCCCACTTCTATAAGATTTCCGTCAGCGGCGTAAAATCTGGCGACCGTCTATCCCCAATCGTGCGCCGTCAGGCGATTTGCATATTCGGTTTCAGGATAAAGGGCTTTAAGCCTTTCAGCATAAGCCTCATATCCGCCTCTTTGAAATACAGTTCCGAATGATTGCCGTGTGAGCTCAGGCCCTTTCCGATAAGGGCCTCCCGGTACTTCGCTTCCTGCAAATACACATTGCATGTTTCCGTCATTGTCCCGGATCGGCTCAAGCCCCAACATGTCATGATAAAATCAATGGACCGATTGCGGTCCTTTACGACGATAAGAAGCCCTCTCACTTTTATGCCTTTTTCGCTCTGCCGCTTTTCTCCGTTTGCACCAGCATACCCGAAATACCGCCGCAAATCAAGAACTTTTCTTCACCGCACAGCGGCTGCGTCTGCCACCCCCATTCGCCGCAAGGCGAAAAGAGGCCGGGGCAAAAGCCCTTTGGGGTCAGCGGGCAATCACAGCCTCCGCCTTCAGGTTTCCGATCGCCGCACCGTTAGCAAACCCAAGCAGCCCGTCAGCATCCGCTGGTCGTATGGCCCGCCCGCAAAAAACGAGCCGCCCTCGCTTGATACGGAAGCGGAAAAAGCATATTTTTTGTACCGTGTCCGTCCGACCGAAAAAATATCAAAATTTTGAAAAGGGGTATTGCTTTCGCGCCGCAAAAGCCTTATAATTCCACAGTCCCAGTTGGGACTTGGAGGCTTGTATGGACAAAGAATCATTGGACCTGATGAACCGCATCAACAGGGGCATCATCAAATGCCGCGGCATTTATTCCTCATGGTCAGGCATTCACGGCATCCGTTATCATGAAATGCTCGTGCTCTATACGATCCGGGAATATGGCTATTGCACACAGAAGCAGGTCTGCGACAGCTATCTTCTGCCGAAGCAGACGATCCACAATGTCATCGCGGCGATGCGGCAAAATGGAATTTTAGTGCCGGATGAAGCGCACGGCAAGGGCCGCGAAAAGGCCTTTATTCTCTCCGACAAGGGTGAAACCTACGCGGCGGATTTCCTAAAATCGCTCGACACGGTCGAAAGCCGCGCGCTGGAGCTTTTGGGAAAAGAAAAGCTCCAAGCGCTTACGGAGCTGCTTTTTGCATTTGATTCCGCTCTCGACGCCGCACTGGAAGAAACGAGGTGACCCACCGTGGAGCAAACCACCTAAGCTCTCACGCGGTCCAGCGGGCTATCAAGGCGCAGGACCGTATCATTCGGGAGATCGCCGCCAACGGCTCCTGCGTGATCGTGGGAAGGGCCGCCGATTATGTGCTGAAGGACCACGAGAATGTTGTCCGCGTGTTTGTCCACGCACCGCTCCGGTACCGCATCGGCAGGGTCATGGAGGTCTATGGGGATACGCCCGATGAGGCCAAACGCAACATCCGCCGCTCAGACAGGGCCAGAGCCTCGTACTACCGGCACATCTCCGGCAGGCGCTGGGGCGACGCCAAGCACTACGAGCTGTCGGTAGATTCCTCTGTCGGAGTGGAAAAAACAGCTGACATCATTTTGCAGTACGTCGCCGACCATGTAAAAGCATAGGTCGGGCCGCGCACATTCCGCGATGCTGAGGGCAATTTATAGTCCCTTTCGAACGCAGCGAAAGGATAAAAGCGCGGACGTATGACAGTATCATACGTCCGCGCTTTGGCTTTACGCGCCGTTCTGTTCAGCAATAGTATCCCATCGGATAGGTGAGATACTCGACCGGCTCAAGCTGGTCGCAGGTGACATAGCCGGCGGGGGCACGGAGCAGGGACGGGATGCGGTTGACGACCGTGGCGCAGGTGTGCTCGACGGTCGCGGGCTTCACGACGTGGAACTCTGTCTTCGGCTCGCCGATGATCTCCCAGTCGCACAGATCGCCGTCGTCCGGACCATAGACCTTACCGATGGTCTCCTCTTCGACGGTAACGCCCTGCATGGTCTCGATGGTGACGACCGCCGACATACCGATAGCGTTGCCTGCCTTAATCTCCCTGCCGAGCGTTTCACTGTAAATGTCCTTGCCAATGATGCAGGGGACGTGCTTCTGCGAGATGCTCTTGACGGTGAGGCCGAGCTTATTGCAGATCGCCTCGGCGGCGTTCCAGGCGTAGGACGGCTCAAAGTCGGTCGGGTGGGCGATTTTTGCCTCAAATTCCTCCGGCGTCAGACCGCAGCCGTGCGCCTGCGCCAGCGCGATGCCGTACTCGTCCACATTGTAGCTGTAAGCGCCCTTGATCTTTGTGATGCTGTGACAGCCCGCAGCCACAAGGCCGACCATGTTGATCCAGAAAATGTCCTGCATGCCGCTGCCGGTGATGGTGCAGCCATTCGCCTTGGCCAGCGCGTCCAGCTTGTTGATCATGGCGGCGGACGTCGTCCAGGGGTAGATGGCCTCCTCACAGGTCGTAATCACGTTGATGCTGCGGGACACGCACTGCTCGATCGCTTCGTAGATGTCGCCGATGAAGCTGCGGGTCGTGATGATGGCAACGTCGGCGTCACACTCGTCGAGGACCTTTTCGGCGTGGTCGGAGATGATGACGCCGGTCTTGACGCCGAGCCCGGCCCAGTCGCCGATGTCCTGGCCGACGGACACGCCGTGACCGATGCCGCCGACGATCTGCGCGCCATGCTCATAGGCGTAGCGGAGGGTGTACCTGCTCATTTTTCCGCAGCCGTACTGCACGATTTTGATTTTATCCATGATGATAACTCCTTTCGATTCCTTGCAATAAGATGCCCTGAAGCACTCTGCAGAATACGTTTTTAGTCCTGCTCCATGAAAGGAATTGTCCGCGTCGCCGATAGGCGGGAACATACGGCTCATTTCGTTTCCTCCTCATGGATAAACATGATGAGAAAGCTGACCGCCAGCAGCGCGCAGGATATCCAGATGCCGCGCTCGGCAAAGGCTCTCGTCAGCAGCGCGCCGAGACCCGCGCCCACGGCAAAAAGCCCGATCACGCCGAAGTAGGTCAGCGCCTTGTGCAGCACCTCGCGGTCATGTGTGTGGAAGTACACGCACAGCGCCTCCGTGCCGCTGCGCATATTGCCGATGCACATCGTGCTCGCGTAGGCATGGCCGCGCACCTTGCGGAAGGTCTGCACCTGCATGGCGCAGACGAACGAGACGAGCGCGTTGGCGACCGTGCTGCTCTCCTGCGGCAGAAAGCCGACGAGGAACAGCAGCACGATCTCCGCCAAAAGAATGAGCTGCCGCCAATGCACCCTCTCCATGTGCTTGAAACGGCGATGAACGCACTCCGCCGCGAAAATGCCGAGCATGAACGAGAGCACCGGCACAAGATAGCGCCGGCTGTGCGCCCAGTCGCCGTCGAAGAGATAGGCGCTGAAGAGCACGATGTTGCCCGTCTGCGCGTTGGCAAACACCTTGCCGCGGCAGAGATAGGTATAGGCGTCCTGCAGGCCGCCGGAGAGAATGATGAACGCCGCCGTCAGCATGGATTCCGACATCTGCCCATGCGGCCTGTAGTTAAGTTTAGCCATTCTCAAGCCCTCCATTTTCTTTTTGCAGTCCCACATGATACACGCGGATCTGTCGTAAGTCAATCGATAAGTATAAAATTGCCTATGGGCAAGCAGCACCGACTGAAAATAAGCGCTGTGCTCACCTGTGACAGGTGTCTTCGCTCCTCTTACTTCAGGCCGACCTTTTCAAAAATATGCGGTCACGAGTCAAGTCTCTGCTTAATATAACAGCATCCCGGCACATCCGCTTTCGGGGGGAGGCGTCCCAAGGCTTGCGCAATATCCCGCATATACCTCTTCTCTTCCTCCTTCTGCATGAAAAAACGTCTGCGCCCGCCCGCGCCCGCAAGCCGTACAGACGTAAAAGGGAGCGCACGGCCCCCTTGACATCTCTCAGCTCCCGGCGTTGGGCAGGAGCGTCCAAAGCCGTCCGGGCATTCTGACTTATCTCCCCATGGGAGCTTCACAGTGACCCGCTCGCGGGGCCTTTACCCCATTCTCCCGTTCCGGTTTTTCTCCGGCAGACAGCTTTGATCGGTATGCATTTACGCGGCAGGCGTTTTTTCTGCCGCCCGTCCTATCATAAGAAAAATTTTATTCAAAAACAAGGGCAAATTGCCCTCGCCTTTCCCTTGAAAAAGGAATGCTCCAATTTGATTGCCGCTGCACTGCGCCGCCATCATTCTAATGTTATCGGCTTGCCAACGCCGCAGCGTCTTATTCTCTCTCGTCCCGACATTGAGACAATACACGTCCTCATTCTCATATACAGATAGGAAAAGAAGGATAGAAACCACTCCGTTTCTATCCTTCTTTCTTTCACTTCTCGGGTTTTACTTTCTCCCGCGCGGCAAGCCGGTGCTCAATATCTCCCTGCAAAAGCTGCGAGATCACCGCCGCCAACGGAATGAAGAACACGATGCCGATGATGCCGAAGAGCTTCCCGCCCAGCAGCGCCGCCAGCAGCGTCCACAGCGGAGAAAGTCCCACGCTGCCGCCGACCACATGCGGGTAGATGAACTGGTTTTCGATGAACTGCACCGCCTGATAGACGAGAAAGCACAAAATCGCCTTCTCCGGCGCGGCAAGCAGCGTGAGCAGCACACCGATCAGGCAGGAGGCAAACGCGCCGACATACGGAATAAACGCAAACGCCGCGGTCAGCGCCGCCGTTAGTGCCGCATAGGGAATGCGAAAGGCGGAAAACGCGAGGAAGATCATCGTGCCGAGGATCAGCACCTCGATGCACTGGCCGGAAAAGAACTTTGCGTAGGTGTCGTGCGTCAGCTTCGCGATGCGGCAGATGCGGTCCGCAGCCGTCTTCCCGCAATAGGCATACAGAAAGCTGCGGCTCTGTCTGCCAAGCTCCCGCCGCCCCAGCAGCACATAAAACATGATCACGACCGCGAACACGGCGTTCACCGTGACCGAGACCGTCGAGCTTGCCAGATCGACGACCGAGCCGATCACGGCTCCCGCGCCGGTAAAGAGCTTCTCCACCGCCGTCTTCCAGTCGAACGATGCTGCAAGCTTGGTCAGCTCCGTGGTGTCAATGCCGTAGCTGCCCAGCAGCGCCACCCAGTCCGGCCAGTTCGCCTTTACGAGCGCGGCGATGCTCCGGACCGACGCAGCCAGCTGCGGGACTGCCAGCACGCACAGCAGAAACACCAGCACCGCGACACAGAGCATCGTCAGCGTCAGGCTCAGGGCATCGACCGTCTTTTCCTTCAGCTTCGGGAAACGGGCCGCAAGCCGCCGCGCAGCGCCGAGCATCGGGACGCTCAGCACGAACGCGAGCAGAAGGCCCGAGAGCACAGGCGACAAAACGCCCGCCAGAACGCGGAAAAATCCCGCCACGTCGTTCAGATTGGTCAGCGCGGCAAAAAGCGCCACGCCGAACGCGACCAAAAGCATCTGCTGCTTCAGCTGTTTACTCACGACCGGGCTCCTCCGTTCGCGCATCGTTCTCCTTCTCGTCGGCGTGCGGCTGCCATGTGACGCAAAGCTCCTCGATGCGGTGATTGTCCACCTTGGTGACGAGCACGTCGAGGTCGCCGTATGTAAAACGGTCCCCGCCCTCCGGCACGCCGCCGCAGCACTCCATCACCCAGCCGCTGACCGACACCATCTCCGAGTCGGTCTTGAGGTGGAAGAAGTCGGCAAAATCGTCAAAGCCCATGCCCGCGTCCACAAGGAAGGTGTGCTCCGCCGTCTCGCGGATGGGGACCTCCTCCTGCTCGTGCTCGTCCCAGATCTCGCCCACCAGCTCCTCAAGAATGTCCTCCATCGTGACGATGCCGCAGGTGCCGCCGTATTCGTCCACCACGACGGCGACGTGCGTCTTGGCCCGCTGCATCTTCTTGAGCAGCAGACTGATCGGCTCGTTCTCCGGCACAAAGATGGCGGGCGAGAGCAGCTCGGCGATCGGCTTGCCGGTCACGCCGCAGCCGACGTAAAAGTC
>CAKTJA010000021.1 GCA_934567115.1 uncultured Oscillospiraceae bacterium | reverse complement strand
CTTTAAAGGTTTGTATATCTCTGGTGGATATTTCTCGCACCTCTCTTTTGAAGGGAAAGAGATCAAACGTTTATCTATATCACAGTCGATTATAGAAAAAATTGACCTTACAAATTCTAAGCTTAGCGATAATGTGAAGTTCAGTGAATGCATCATATCTGTAGCTTATGGTATTGCTTCTAGAAAAAGTATTCCTGCACAAATAGTAGATTGCGAGATTGCTCATTTTGAAATGCTTGCAACTACGACTCTCATAAAAAGGGCTCGCCTTTCTGAATCGCAAAAACTATTCGTTGAAATGCTTCGCAAAATTTTCTTTCAGCCTGGTGCTGGTAGAAAAGAAGCAGCATTACTGCGTGGAATGGGGGCTGCTGTAAATAAACAGTTGAGCGAAAAAATTCTCAGTAAGTTGCTAGATGAAAAACTAGTAACACGAATCAAAGGTGATGAGGGGTATATTTATAAACCCGTTCGAAGCGAAACAAGCCGCGTTGACAAAATGTTGACAGATCTTACTTTAAGCGAGGATCCGTTATGGCAGATCATTAGTTCCCTCTCATAAAAGCATATTGTTAAACTACTTGATGAATAACCGCTAGTCTTAATCTTTGTTTTCCCTTACAATAACGGCGACTCAAACCTACCGCGCCTGAATCCCGGATAAGCCTGTATTTTCAAGGCTTTCTGGGCTTCACTTACATTAAGCGCCGCGCGATACATAGCTCCTCGAAATACCAAGCGCGGCGGCGATGTCACGCTGCGTGTGCGGCGGACGCCCGCCCAGCCCGTAGCGCAGCGTCACGATCTCACGCTCGCGCTCGGTCAGGCACTCCCGCACAAGACGGCGGACCAGCGCGCTGTCCTCCCTGTCCTGAAGGTCGGAGAGCATCGTATCATCCACACCCACAACGTCCATGAGCATCAGCGCGTTCCCGTCCTGATCCGTCTCAATGGAATCGGAAAGGGACACCTCGCCCTGCAGCTTCTTTCTCGACCGGAAATGCATTAGTATCTCATTTTCAACACAACGGGCGGCATAGGTCGCAAGGCGCACGCCCTTCTCCGGCCGATAGCTCGATATCCCCTTTATCAGCCCGATCGTGCCGATGGAGATCAGATCGTCCTGCTCCTCGGTCTGTGTGTAATACTTCTTGACAATATGCGCAACAAGTCTCAGGTTTCGCTCGATCAGCACATTGCGCGCCTCCATATCCCCTGCGGAAAAGCGCTCGAGATACTCGCGTTCCTCCTCCGCGCTCAGCGGCTTTGGGAAGGACCCCGTGTTGCACGACAGGTGCAGCGACAAAAAAAGACTGTTGCACAAAAGCCATACTGCGGCAGATAGCATTGCATCATCTCCTCGTTTCAGCGTATGTTCCGCCGGGAAGTCCCTATGCACCGCGATCCCGCTCCCGCCCCGCGCCCGTTCTTCGGGCAAGAACTGCGGACAAAAGAAGAACCGAAGCGCATGCCCAATGCCATTAAATTAAGCGGCTTCTTGCGAAATGTTGTAAAAACGGCAACTTATTTTGCGCAAATTGTTGAGAATGGCCTCGAAAATATATAAATTAAGAACCGGGGCATTGCGCTCCGGTTCTTCTCTTACCCGTTTTTTCGGAAAATGTTTATCATACTGACGCCGACGCCGTTCGTCCCGGTCCTCCGCCTCGCTCGCTTTGGCGGGAAGAACGCGGGAGGCCCCCTCAGCTCTGCTTCTCCGGACGCGCCGTCAGCTCACGCTTGAGCCGCTCTCCCGTCGGCGTGGCCGCAAGACCGCCGAGCGCCGTCTCGCGGAACTCCACAGGCATGCGCCGGCCGACCTCGCCCATCGCGTCGATGACCTCATCGACCGGGATGCGGCTCTCGATGCCCGCGAGCGCCATATCCGCCGCGCTTACGGCGTTGACCGCGCCGATCACGTTGCGCTTTACACACGGGACCTCTACAAGGCCCGCGACCGGGTCGCACACAAGCCCCATCAGGTTCTTGAGCGCCATCGCCACAGCATGACCGATCTGCTCCCCGTTTCCGCCGCGCAGCGCGACCAGAGCGCCCGCCGCCATCGCGGAGGCGGTCCCGATCTCCGCCTGACAGCCGCCGGAGGCGCCCGCAATGCTCGCCTTATAAGCCACGACCGAGCCGATGCCCGCCGCGACATACAGCGCTTCCAGCAGCTGGTGCTGCGTCAGCTCCTCATATTTGCACAGCGGCAGAAGCACCGCCGGCAGCACGCCGCACGCCCCTGCCGTGGGCGCGGCGACGATGCGGCACATGCACGCGTTGGACTCCGCCATGGAAAGCGCCTCGGCGATGACCTCGCTGACATAGCCGCCGGTCATCGCGCAGCCGCGAAAATTGTACTGGCGCATCTTCATGCCGTCCCCGCCGACCAGTCCGCTCACGCTGCGCCGACGGCCTGTGTAGGCGTCCGCCGCGTCCTGCATCGCCTGCCATGTCGTAAGCATTTTCGCCATCGAAGCCTCTCTGCTGACCTGACGCTCGTCCATATCGTCGGCAAGCACGACCTCCCAGAAGGCGAGGCCGCCGTCGGACATCCGGTCAAAGATTTCCTTCATCGAATCCAGCGCCATCTTCGTCGTCCTCCTTGTCGTAATAGGTCACGCCCAGAATGCCGGGCAGCTCGGAAATAAACTCCACCTGCTTCGGCTTGATGTGCTGATCCGTCTCGATGACCATCAGCGCGTCTCCGCCGCGCTTGTGGCGGTGGACGCTCATATTGGCGACGTTCACACGCAGCTGGTTCAAAATGCTCGTCACCGCCGCAACGGAGCCGTACTCGTCCTGATTGCGCACGACGAGCGTGTTGTACATGCCGGTGAAGTTCACCTCGATGCCGTCGAGCCTGTTGACCATGATGCGCCCCCCGCCGAGAGAGGAAGCCTGAAGCGTCAGCTCCTTCCCGCCGGAGCCGCGCAGCTCAAGCAGGGCGGTGTTCGGATGCGCGTCGCGCAGCTCGACCTCGTCAATGGTATAGCGAAGCCCCGCCGACCTCGCCTCGTCAAAGGCGTTCGGGATCCGCAGATCGTCCGGCTTCATGCCGAGCAGCCCCGCGACAAGCGCACGGTCCGTGCCGTGTCCGCGCCCCGTTTCCGCGAACGAGCCGTAAAGATGTATCTTCGCCTCGCTCACGTCCTCGCCGATCAGGGTCCGCGCCATCGCGCCGATCCTCGCCGCCCCCGCCGTGTGCGAGCTGGAGGGTCCGACCATGACCGGCCCGAGAATATCAAAAATGTCCATACCTATTGTTCTCCTTCGCGCGGCATACGCCGCAAGCGCAAATGTCACGGCTATTATAGCAGGAGCGGCGAAAATTTCAAGAGTTATCCCGTACAATTCCCACGCCCGCCATGCGGCGCGTTTTGTGTGCGCTGCTTTTCCAGCGGGGCGGTCGCCTCGCGCAGCCACGCAAGCTCCGGGCCGTCGAGATACGGCGCAAGCGCCTCAAGAACGGCGGCGTGATAAGCGTTGAGCCACGAAAGCTCCCGCTCACTCAGCAGCGAGCAGTCGATCGCGTCACGGTCGAAGGGGACCATTGTGAGCGGCTCGAGCGACAGAAATTCGCCGTATCCGTTCTTTTCCTCCTCGCGCACCATGACAAGATTTTCCAGCCGCACGCCGAATTTTCCCGCGAAATACAACCCCGGCTCGTCGGAAAATACCATCCCCGGCACAAGCGCGCAGCGCTCCGCAGTGTTCCAGTGGATGCGCTGCGGCCCCTCGTGCACGCTGAGAAGATAGCCGACGCCGTGCCCCGTGCCGTGGTTGTAGTCCAGCCCCTGCTCCCACAGCGGACCTCTGGCAAGGACGTCGAGACCGTTTCCGGAAACGCCCCGGCGAAAGCGTGCGGCGGCAAGGCGTATGTGCCCGCGCAGCACAAGCGTGTAGGCGCGCCGCTCCTCCTCCGTCAGCGGTCCGAGCGCGGCCGTACGGGTCACGTCCGTGGTCCCCTCGAGATAATGCCCGCCGGTATCCGCGAGGCAGAAGCCTCGCGGCGCAAGGGGCGTATCGTCCCCGTTCATCGTATCGTAGTGGACGACGGCTCCGTGCGGGCCGTAGGCAAGGATCGGATCAAAGCTCGGTCCAAGGTAGCCTTCGCCCGCGCGGCGCAGCTCCTCCAGCTTTGCCGCCGCGCTCCGCTCCGTGACCGTACCGCTTCCGACGGTCCGCTTGAGCCAGCAGAGAAATTTTGTCACCGCCGCGCCGTCCATCCGGTGCGCCCGACGGATATTTTCGCACTCCGTCGGATTCTTCACCGCCTTCATCAGCGCGATCGGACTGGGCCGGTCGATCACGCGAACGCCGTCCGGAACGCTTTGATACAGCCGGTAGTTCGCCGTGCGCGCGTCAAGCAGGACGTGCACGCCGGTCGGCAGAGCGCGGACGAGCCGTTCGATCTCGCCGTATTCGGCAAGCGAAACGCCGTCCCGCGCAAGCGCGTCCCCGATCTCCCGCGAAACCGCGGAGCTCTGCACGCAGAGCACCGCCCGCTCCCGCGTCAGCAGAAGGTAGGCGAGGAAAACCGGCGTGCATTGGACGTCGTTTCCCCGCAGATTCAAAAGCCATGCGATATCGTCAAGCGCGGTGACCAGCATCGTATCCGCTCCCTCGCGCGCCATCGCCTCGCGCACCCGCCGCAGCTTCTCCGCCCTGCCGCAGCCCGCGTATTTCTCCGCCAGCTCCCATACCGGCTCGGCGGACAGCGGCGGACGGTCGGCCCAGACGGCGCCGGCAAGGTCCCTGTCCCCGTCAAAGCGGATGTGCTTTTCGCTCA
This sequence comes from uncultured Oscillospiraceae bacterium, assembly GCA_934567115.1. GTDB lineage: Bacteria > Bacillota > Clostridia > Oscillospirales > Oscillospiraceae > Hominicoprocola. The sequence goes on along the minus strand of CAKTJA010000021.1, from coordinate 9,694 downwards.
GCCTTTTCCCCAGCCGTCGCGCCGCCGCCGTGCTGACGGTGCGCGCGTCAAAGCCGAGAACGCCGCCGTCGCGCATCTGTGCGAGCAGAAACTCCTCCGGCTTTTCAACGCCGGGCTGACCGTCGCGCATCAGCTCGATCCCGCTTCCGGAAAGCTGCTCCTGCGCCTGCAAAAAGTAACGCCCGTCCGTCCACAGCGCGGCGCGGTCCGGGGTCACGACCAGTGTCCCCGCGCTGCCGGTAAAGCCGGAAAGATATTCTCTCGTCTTGAAATGCGCGCCGACATACTCCGACGCGTGAAAGTCGTCCGTCGGCACAAGATACGCGTCAACGCCGCGCTCCGCCATCGCCCGGCGCAGAGCGCCAAGCTTTTCCGTCGTGTTCATAGTCAGCTCCTCCTGTCGTACAAATCGTACCGTTCCGCCCTTCGGCCATCCGCTCTGCGGACGAGAAAAGCGGCTGAGATCAAAGTATACTGATCGCCTGTCGATCAGTATACCACGCTTCCGTCTTCTTTTCCATCGAAAAGTCCTGAACGAAAAAGGCCGGCCGCCTTCCCGGGAAGGCGGTCGGCTCGGCGTATCGAAGGGCCGTCCTCTCTGCGGCGGGAAGGCTTCCGGGAGCTTGATCCCATCGCGTCGCCGGGGCGGCAGACCGGCTCACTCCGAAAACGCGTATTTTCGCTTCACCCTTTCAAACTTTTCAAGCATCGGCTCCGCAAAAAGCGCGAGGAACGCCGCCGTCGAAGCGGCATGCACGCCGTCCATCGGAAGCCCCGTAAGGCAGTAGGCAAGAAAGCTCTCCCAGCTGAGCGTCCCCGTCGCAAGCAGCGCGGACGAGGCGTTGAGCACTGTCCCGTAGACAAGCATCGCACTCAGCGCGCCGAACACGCAGAGGCTCCATCTCCCGCGCGGCAGACCGCCCTTGCGAAACAGCAGTCCGGCAAGGAAGCCGCACAGTCCCATGCCGAACATCTGCCACGGCGTCCACGGTCCCTGCCCGAAGAGCATGTTTGAGGCCAGCATCGTCACCGCCCCCACAAGAAAGCCGGTCCCGCCGCCCAGCGCCGCACCAGCGAGGACCGTCAGCGCCAGCACGGGCTTGCACTGGGGCAGCATGAAGAACGCCGCGCGGCCCGCGACCCCCAGCGCGCAGAGCGCCGCGATGATCGCAAGCTCCCGCACCCTCGGCCTCCGTCCCTCAAAGGCGAGGAAAAACGGCAGTATCCCCTCCAGCAGCACAAGCAGCGAAACGGCGTAATAATTCCGCCCGCCGCCCAGCCGCGCGCCGATGTAAAGCGTCGGCGGGATCAAAAGCAGCGCGAGCGCAGAGACGGCTCCAGTCCGCTTCGACGGGCTCCGCTTCCCGCTCCGCACAGGCGGATCGAAGCACGCCGCTTCCGCAGCAGCCGGCGGGGGAGGAGGCGGCTCCCGCCGCGCCTCGTCCCGGAGCGGAGCGCCGCAGGCGGCCGCAAGCTCCGAAACCGTCACCGCCTCGGGCAGGACGGTCCGCGCCATGCGGTTCGCCGCCGTGGTATAGAAGCTGTTCCCCGCGAAAAAGCGCTTCGGCGCTCCCTCCGAAATAACGGCACCGTCAAAAAAAAGCGCGCAGCGCTGCGCATATTCCGCGCAGAACTCAACGTCGTGGCTGACCATAACGACGGTCGTTCCCTGCGACCGAAGCGCGCTGAGGATCGCGGCCAGCTCCGCCTTGAACGCCGCGTCCAGACCGCGCGTCGGCTCGTCGAGCAAAAGGATATCCGGCCTCGTCAGCAGCAGCTTCGCCAGCGCGGCCCGCTGCCGCTCTCCCCCGGAAAGATCATAGGGATGGCGGTCAAGAAGGCCGTCCAGACGGCAAAGCCCCGTCATGCGGGCAAGCTCAGCCGCACCGCCGCCAGTCTCCGCAAGCTCCTCACGCACCGTTTTCCCGACGAAAAGCGACTGCGTTTCCTGCGGGAGCAGCGCCGTCTTCCCGGTCACGTCCACACTGCCGCGATACGGGCGCTGAAGCCCCGCCAGCAGCTTGAGCACCGTCGTCTTGCCCGCTCCGTTTCCGCCGAGGATCGCGAGAAGCTCCCCCTTTCGCACCGTGAGCGACAGCCCGCGCGCCACGTCGGGCGCGTTTTTTTCATATTTGAACCATACGTCCGTAAGCGTCGCGGCAGGCTCTCCTCCCGCTGCGGCCGTCTCCCGCTCCGGAAGGCCTTGGGGCGCGTGCGTCCGAAAAAATTCCTCAAGCCAGCCGCGCCCCTCCCGCACCGTGACCGGGCAGGGGGTCTCGCTCTCCGCCGCCGCCCATACGCGCATTGCGGCGGGCATGGCGCGGAACATCTCATGCCCCGCGCGGCGGAGCCGCTCCCCAACGGCGCGGGGCGTTCCGTCCGCCGCGATCTCTCCCCCGTCCAGCACCAGCGCCCGGTCGCAGACCGCCAGCGCCTCCTCCGTCCGCTGCTCGGAGAGGATGACCGTCGTTCCAAGCTCACGGTTCACCCGCACGAGCGCCGCCAGAAAATCCGCCGCCGCGATGGGGTCAAGCTGCGCGGTCGGCTCGTCAAGAATGAGCACGTCCGGCTGCATGGTCAGAACGGCGGCAAGGCTCAGCAGCTGCTTTTGTCCGCCCGAGAGCGACGCGGTGTCGCGGCGGAACCAGCCCTCCATCCCGAAAAAGGCGGCTGTCTCCGCCGCGCGGCGGCGGATGGTCTGCGTGTCGAGACCGAGGGATTCCGGTCCGAAGGCCAGCTCGTGCCACACCCGGTCGGTGACGATCTGCTCCTCCGGACTTTGCTGCACAAAGCCGATGCGCGAGGCTTGCTCGCGCTGCGGGACCCGCGCAAGCGGACGCCCGTCGAAAAATACCGTCCCCGTCCGCGTACCGGACGGCGCGAGCGCCGTCTTCAGCTGGCGCAGAAGCGTGCTCTTCCCGCTGCCCGAAAGGCCGCAGAGCGTGACAAACTCACCCGCGCGGACCGTAAGGCTCACATCCCGCAGCGCGGGCGCGGACTGCCCCGGGTAAACAAAGCTCAGTCCCTCGACACGGTACAGCTCCACAGCCGCTCCTCCCTCCAGTTCAAGAATGCCGGCGTCAGGCACAGCGCAAGATATATGAGCGCCGCGCTGACGGAAAACGGCGTCAGCGCTCCGCGCAGCGTCGGGTAATAGCGCCAGCTCACGCCTCCGGCTACCCAGCCGAAAAAGACGTACGCGCCGCAGACGGACAGCAGGACGAGCAGCCGCCTGTCCCTCCGGTCAAAGCGGAAGAGCGAGAACGCCGTCCGCCCCGGCAGACCGTAGCCCCGGCTCTTCATGCTGTCCGCAGTCTCCGCCGCGCTCTCCAGACTCCACGTCACCACGGCGGAAAAGACCGCCGCGCCCTCCCGCAGGCGGCGCAGCCGTCCGCCCTCCGTTCCAAGACCCATTCCGCGCCGCGCCTGCGCCGTTTCGCGGAACCTTGCCTGAAAGCGCGGGACGAACCGCAGCGTCATGGAAAGCATCAGCGAAAGCGACGGCGCCGCGCGGCCGAAAAGGTACATGAGCTTATCCGGGGTCATGACCGCGTTCCAGCACGAAAACCACAGCATCGCGGCGGCGATCAGCACCGCAGCCGCAAGACCGTAGGCTGCGGATTCCAGCGTCAGCGGATTTCCGGAGGGCAGATAAAGCAGAATCGTCGCGCCCTCGTGGTTGAACGCGAGGTTGACGGCGGCGGCAAGCAGCGCCGCCGGTACAAGCCAGCGCACGGACCGCCGCACCGCCGCGCCGCCGTTCGTCTGCACGGCGCAGACAAGCGCGCCGGTAAGCGAGGCGGCAAGAAACAGCGGATGTGGGAAAAACAGGGAAAACCCCGGCGCAAGCACAAAAAATATAAGATTTACCAGCGGATGACAGGCCGCGAAGGCGCTGCTTCCGTCCATGGAATCACCTCTTCTTCACAGGGCGCGCGTCAGCCGTCCGCCCGTCCACCGACGTCCGCGCCGTAGTCGCAGGTATAGACCCACTCGACCGTATCGCCGTCGGCAAGCGTGTATTGCGAGCAGCCGAAGCCCGGAAACGCACCGTTGACACGGTACATCCAGCCCGAGCCTTCGCCGCAGTCGAACTCGTACAGATTGCCGATCCCCTCGATGTACGCGGACCCGTAGGCCGGCGTTTCGGAAAACTCCATATGGAGCCGGTTGTCGCGGCAGACGCGCCTGAGCACGTCGAACGCGCTTTCTCCCTCTTCAAACGCCGCCTCCGTCGGCGGCAGCAGCATGCCGTCCGCCGGGATCAGCTCGACCTTCTCCGGGTCGAGCCGGTCAAGATCGTCCAGAACCGCCGTACAGGAAACGGAGACGACGCAGCGCGTCTCTTCCTCCTGCGGTCCGTCCTCGACGGACGGCGCGTCCACGGTCTCCGGCTGCGCGGGACCGTCGTCCTCCTCATGCTCGGCCGTCTCCGTCGGCGCGGACGGATCCGGTTCGGCGCGCGCCGCAGCCTCATGCCGGTCGTCCGCAGCCGACCCGTCTGTCCCGGCCGTCAGCGGCGCAGCCGGGGCCGGTGCGCCGGTCTCCGCCGGTCCCTCCGCGCCGCAGCCCGCGAGCAGGAGCAGCAGCGCCAGCACCGGCAGGATAAGCGCGAATCTCCGTCCCACCGTTTTCATATCCGTCTCACCTCGTCTTCGCATCGCCTGTTACGCGGCGGCGGACAGCTCGACCGCGTCCATGCGGTAAAGCCCCGCCGCACCCCGTTCGGCGCGAACGACCGCCGCGAGGGCGCACAGCGCCTGTTCGCTCGCCATAAGGTTCGTTTCTCCCTCGCGGACATGGCGGAAGCCGCCGTCCTCCGCCTGATAGCCGAGCAGCGCATCAAGCGCCGAGCGTCCGTTCTTCACGAACCGCCCGTCCTCCACGTCAATGCCGAGCGCCGTAAGCGCAATGAGCGTCTGCGCGCAGCTCTCCGCGTTCGCGGTCCCCCAAGAGGAAAAGCCGCCGTCCGCATCCTGAAGCGCCGAAAGGCAGACGAGCGCACGGTCGATTGCCGCGCCGACGCCGCTCTGCTCCCGGTAACCCGCCAGAGCCTGCAAGACCATCGCGGTGAGATCCGGGTCCGCGTCCCCGCCGTCCGTAAAGCTCCAGCCACCGTCCGCGCGCTGCGCCGAAAGAATGCAGTCCACATAGTCCTGCCGCGTTGCCTGTCTGCCCGCGCCCCCGTTCTGCGGCATGGGGTACGCCCGGCTGTCAAGCGCAAGAAGCGCATAGATCGCGCCGTTCACACCCTGCGCGACGGTCTTTTTGTAATCCCCGAGCGGAAGCGTGAGGTCCAGCCCCGCAGTGTTCCGCGCGTCCTCGTCCAGCGCGGCAAGCGCGAGGATCACACGGCTGTATTCGGTATGCCTCCGCTCGCTCAGCACGCCCGCATTCTCGCGTACGGCGCTCTCCAGCGCGGCGCGGTAGCCGTCGAAATACGCCTTGTCCACCGAAGCGCCGCTGCGGGCAAGAGCGAACACCGCCCATTCCGCGCCGTACTGCGGCTCCGGAACGGCGGACAGCAGATATGCCGCCGCACCGGCGCTCGCACGCTCCGCCGCCGAAGCGTCCGTCTCCTCCGCAAGCGTCAGGAAGCGCCGCAGGATCGCCGCAAGCTGTGCGCGGGAGGCCGCCGCCTTCGGCTCAAGCCTGTTCTCATCTGTTCCGGACAGAAGTCCGTTCATCGCGCACCAGTGCATTGCCTCGTCCGCCCATGCGCTGACGGCGGACGCGTCGTCGTACCTCAGCGGAAAATACCACATGCCGGTAAAGCCGCCGCCCTGCATTTTGACATAGCGGTAGAGCATGGCGGCAAGCTGCTCACGCGCCGCCTCGTCGTCAGCGCCGAAGCGCCCGTCCGCGTAGCCGTCGGCGATCCCGTTCGCACTCGCCCACGCAGCCGCGTCCTCGTACCATGCGCCGGGGCGCACATCGGTAAATTCCCGCCCGGCGGACTTCGGACTTCCCGCAAGCCGCCAGAGAACGACGACCGCCTGACCGCGCGTCACAACGGCGTCCGGCGCGAACCGCTCCTCGGAAACGCCGGTCATAAGGCCCTTTTCACAGACAAAGCTCACATCCTCCGCGTACCACGCGGTCTGGGATACGTCGGCAAACCGCCGCTGCAGCTGCTCCGCCGACTCGGTCGGTTCGGTCGGCTTGGCCGGCTCGACCGGCTCAGCCGGCTTGGCCGGTCCGGCCATTCCTCCGCCCGAGCTGCCGGCGGCAGGGTCGCGCGTCCAGTCGTCGGTATAGTACCAGAGGATGCGGTCGCCGTCGAAGATCCCGTAATCGGTCAGGCCGACGGAGGGAAGCGTTCCGTTCACCGTATAGAGCCATCCGGAATTTTTCCCGTGCGTGAACTGCGCAAGCACCTTCCCATCCTTTGCCATGGAGCTGACATAGCCCCGCTCCGCGCCGGTCTGCGTGATCCCGCTGCCCTCAAGCGCCTTGATAAACGCGTGATAAACGGTCGCCTCCTCCCCGGGGACCGTGACGGACTTGCCGTTCATCCAATAGCCGTCGTCCGCCCGGATGGTCACCGTGACCGTGATAAGCTTGCCGCCCGGCTTCTCCGGCTCCTGTGAGCCGCCGCTTCCCGCGGCGTAGGTCGGCTCGACCTCGTTGGCATGAAAATCATAGACGTTGTATGCCGCCCCGGTCTTCGCGATCCGGTCGGCGGCGATCAGGGCGCGGAAGCCCTGCTCCGTGGCAAGCGCGTTGTCCTCCAGCGCGCCGGTCGTCCAGTTGAGCGCACGGAACGCCGTGCCGTTCTCATTTAAATGAGAGAGCAGGCCGTCAAGAAGACTGTTTCCGTTTTTGATAAAGCGATCGTCCGCAGCGGGATCGACGCCTATGGCGGCAAGCCCCGTGATGACCATGGCGTCCGTGTTGGCGTTGCCGAAGCTGCCGCTTTCGGTCTGCAAACCGCTCAGACCCTGCACAGCGCCCTCGACGAACAGCGTCGCGTCGGGGTCGATCCTGTAAAAAGAGGCCAGCGCCGCAACAGCGGCCGCCGTGGTGTCGGGATCGTCGTAATGGCTCCCGCCGTAGTCATAGCCCAGCAGTCCCGACTCGGACTGTCCGCTCCTCAGCACGGAGATCAGCGTTTTGCGCTGCGTGTCCGACAGCCCCAAATCGCCTTGCAGATCGGCGAGCAGGACCCACGGCGCGTCATAAACGCTCATCTCCTCCGCCGGCAGCGCCGCAAGCAGCGCGGGCACGTTCAGCGCTGCGCCGCCCCCTGCGGGATAAAGCCGGGAGCAGTCCCTGCCGATGGCGCGCAGGATGATCTCCGCCTTGGCGTAGGTCTGCGCGGCAAAGGGCCCCGGCTCCGCGACCGCCTCCGCCGCAGCGTTGATATAGCTCTGCTTTGCCGCGTCGGTCGATCCTGCGGCGTGTGGGTATGCCTTGGCATAGGCGGCCATGTCCATGATCCACCACTCGCCGCTGTTCTCCGTGTTGGCGGCGGCGATGGCGTGAAGCGCCGTCTCCGCAGTCGATTGCGTTTGTGCCCGAACCCCGGCGGGCAGCAGGCTGACAGCCATAATAAAGGCCATCAGCAGGGATAGTACGCGATGCTTCATACTCTTCCTCCTTAAATAAAAAACGTCTGCGCAGCCCGTTCAAACAAGCCGCACAGACGAAAAAGGGCGCACTGCCCCCCGGGTCCAAGCGGCTCCCGGTTCGGGCAGGAGCTGTGTCGGCGCGGCTGTCCGGGCATTCTGACTGATCTTCTCATCGGAAGCTTCACAGTGACCCGCTCGCGGGGCCTTTCACCCCATTCCCCCGGTCCGGTTTCCCGGAAGGGCCGCGCTGACGCAATATGCCGTCCGCTCCCGCGTCGACGGAACGCGAAAGCTTACTTAAAGCCATCATAAAAAAATTCGCAGAGAAAATCAAGTGCAAATTTCGCCCGCATCCGACGTATCTGAAGGCGGCGGAAATTGACAGCGAGCAGCGCACAGGGTATAATAATTGTGAAACAATTATTATACTTTGATCCCAGCCGCTTTTCTCGTCCGCTGCGCGGACAACCGAAAAGCATAGCGGATATACCATTCCGCTGACGCTTCATGGTATAATAGTTGCGAAGCAACTATTATACTTTGATTTCAGCCGCTTTTCTCGTCCGCTGCGCGGACAACCGAAAAGCATGGCGGATATACCATTCCGCTGACGCTTCATGGTATAATAGCTGCAGCGCTGCCGTTTCCCTCTGTTCCGCGCCATACGCGGCGGCGCTTTTTGATCTTTTCAGTGGAAGGAGCTGTTTTTATGCCGATCCTCAAGCTGGCTCCCGCCTGTAAGGACTACCTCTGGGGCGGGACCGGACTGATCTCCGGCTACCACAAGCGCTTCGACGGCGCGCGCCTTGCCGAGACGTGGGAGCTGAGCTGTCACGCCGACGGCCTGTCCGTCATCGACGGCGGGAGCTTCGCGGGCATGACGCTGCGCGATTATCTCGCCGCGCACCCGGAGGCCGCAGGCGAAAACGGCGGCTGTGCGGACGATTTTCCCGTGCTGATCAAGCTGATCGACGCGGCGCAGGACCTGTCGATCCAAGTCCATCCGGACGACGCATACGCCCGCGCGCACGGCGGTCAATGCGGCAAGACGGAGATGTGGTACGTTTTGGAGGCCGCTCCGGGCGCGCACCTCTACTGCGGCTTTTCCCGGGAAATCTCAAAGGACGAGCTGCGGCAGCGCATCGCCGACGGCACGCTGCCCGAGGTCCTGCGCCGCGTTCCGGCGAAGCGGGGAGACGTCGTTTACGTCCCCGCCGGTACGATCCATGCCCTTTGCGGGGGCGTTATCGTGGCGGAGGTGCAGCAAAGCTCCAACATCACCTACCGCGTGTGCGATTACGGTCGGGTCGGGACGGACGGAAAGCCGCGCATGCTGCATATCCCGCAGGCGCTCGACGTAACGCGGCTGTCTCCCGGCGTGCCGCAGCCCGACTTCGGCGGTCATCTTGCCCGCTGTGAAAGCTTTACGGTCGATCTGCTCTCCGCGCCGTCATCCCTGCACTGCGGCGCGGAATCCTTCGTCTCGCTTCTGGCGCTTGACGGGGCGGGCGCGGTGAGCTGCGGGGGCGAGTGCGTGGAGGTCCGCAAGGGCGGCAGCCTCTTCCTTCCCGCGCGAAGCGGAGAGGTCCGGCTGACCGGTACACTCCGGATGCTGTGTACCCGCGCGGGCTGTCTCTGAGACGCGGTCGGTCCCCTGGACTGCATCATGAAGAACAGGCCGCTCATTTATATGGGCGGCCTGTTCTGTCCATTGCACCACAGTCCCACATGACTGTAGTTTTTTAGTCGGCTCAGAAAAGCCCCACCCGACGCCTTTCCATTATGTCTTCTGCTGTATATTTCATTCTCTGTCTATAGTCCAAGCCTTTTTTGCAGCACCCGTGGGGCGCGACTTGCTTTCTATATGATAAGAGAAGACCTTGAAACCATATGGTTTCAAGGTCTTCTCTGGCGCGGAAGAGAGGATTTGAACCTCCGCGGCGCTTTTTACACACCCTACTCCCTTAGCAGGGGAGCCCCTTCGGCCACTTGGGTACTTCCGCAAATGTCGAAATTCTTCAGCCGATGTTCCATTTGGCGGAGAGAGTGGGATTCGAACCCACGGATGCTTTCACATCGCCGGTTTTCAAGACCGGTGCTTTCAACCGCTCAGCCATCTCTCC
>CAKTJA010000020.1 GCA_934567115.1 uncultured Oscillospiraceae bacterium | reverse complement strand
ATGGCGGGGGTGACCGACGCGGCGTTCCGCGAGCTGTGCGCCTCCCTCGGCGCGGGGCTGACCTGCACGGAAATGGTCAGCGCCAAGGCGCTGTGCTATCAGGATAAGAAGAGCCGGCTGCTGCTGCGACCCTTCCCGGGGGAGTACCCCTTGCAGGCGCAGATCTTCGGCAGCGACCCGGTCTGCATCGCGGAGGCCGCGCAGATCGCCGTCGAGACGAGCGGAGCGGACATCCTTGACATCAACATGGGCTGCCCGGTCGGGAAGATCGTCAATAACGGCGACGGCTCGGCGCTGATGAAGGACCCCGAGAAGGCCGCGCGGGTCGCTGAGGCTGCGGTCCGGTCGGTGAAGGTCCCCGTGACGGTGAAAATACGCCGGGGCTGGGACAGGGGAAGCCTTAACGCGCCGATGCTGGCCGCGCTGCTTGAATCCGTCGGGGTCGCCGCCGTTGCCGTCCACGGGCGCACGCGTGTGCAGATGTACAGCGGTCAGGCGGACTGGGGCGCGATCCGCGAGGTGAAGGACGCGGTGAGGATCCCGGTCATTGCGAACGGGGACGTCTTTTCCGCCGAGGACGCGGTGCGCATTTTAAAGCAGACCGGGGCGGACGGCGTGATGATCGGACGCGGCTGCTTCGGGAATCCGTGGCTTTTCGCACAGGCGAGGGCCGCGCTCGCGCACGAGCCGATTCCCGCGCCGCCTCCGCTTGCGGAGCGCTGCGACGCGCTTGTGCGCCAGATCGAACGCAGCGCGGAGTTTCGGGGCGAGAAGGTCGCGCTGCTTGAGGCGCGGCGGCACTACTGCTGGTATCTCAAGGGCGTGAAATACGCCAATTACTATAAGGAGCAGATCAACCGTATGGAGACGCTTGAGGATCTCTATCGCGTTACAGCCGGCATTAAGCGCGATCTGCACGACTGAGGGAAGCGGACATGGACGAAGGCAAGCTGATCCGGGCGGCGCAGCGCGGCGATGAAGAGGCGTTTGAGCAGCTCGTCCGGATGCATGAGAAAAAAATCTACAACCTCTGTCTGCGCATGTGCGGCAACGCCGAGGACGCGGCGGAGGCCGCGCAGGACACGTTTCTTGCCCTCTGGCGCGGTCTTGACGGCTTTCGGCAGGACGCAGCGCTGTCCACATGGCTCTACCGTTTGGCAAGCAACGTCTGCATCGACCGGCTGCGGCGCGGCAGACGCACGGTGGACGGCGTGTCGCTTGACGACAGCGAGACGCATTTTGAGGTCGCGGACCGCGCGCCCACGCCCGAGCAGCATGTCGAGCGGCAGGAGACGCAGCGGCTCGTGAACGAGGGACTGCGGGCGCTTCCGCCCGAGTACCGGCAGGTGCTTGTGCTGCGCGAGCTTAACCAGCTCAGCTATGCGGAGATCGCCGAGGTCACGGCGCTGGAGCTTGGCACGGTGAAGAGCCGCATCAACCGGGGCCGGTCGCTGCTGCGAAATTATTTGGCGGCAAGCGGGAACTTTTTTCTGCCGCGTACGTCAAAGGTTACAGAATGTAATCAAGCTGAGGAGGGGGAGATGAGCGCACAATGAAACCGTGTGAAGAGTTTGCGCCGCTGCTCTCGGCCTATTTTGACGGAGAGCTGACAGAGGAGGAGCGCGTGCGCGTGCTTGCGCATTTGAAGGAGTGCCCGGCGTGCGCCGCCAGTCTGGAGGAGCTGGCGGCAATGTCCGAGGGACTGCGCGCGCTTGAGGAAGAGGAGGCGCCGACGGGCTTTTCCGACGGCGTGATGGCTGCGGTCCGCGCGGAGAAGTCGGCGGCGCGCCGCCGGACCGGACGAAACGGACTTCGCCGCTGGCTTGCGCTGGCGGCATGCGTAGCGATCGCCGTGTTCGCGGTCCGCTCTTACGGCGGTCCTGCCGAATCGGGCGGAGCCGCTGCGGGAAATGAAACGGCGGTCCTTGCGGAGCCGGGCGGCGGACAGATGCTTTTATCGACCGCTGCCGCACCGGAGAGCGCCGCCGACGAGGAGGAGTACGAGCAGGAGCTTCCGCAGGAATTCTGCGCTCAGGTGCAGTACCGCGCGGTGGAGCGTGAGACGGCGGAGGGAATGGACGGCTCCGAACAGGCGAAGCTCGACATGCAGCCGGTCGTTACCGACGGCTGCGCGGTGCAGGAGTGGACGGAATGTCTGCCCGACGCTTCGGAAAAGCCGGTCGTGCTTTATCAGCGTGAGGGAGACGCGGACGACGGCCTCGCGCGGCGCTATATTGAAGAAAACGCGGTCTGTGCCGCGGACGGCGGGGATAACGGGACCGGCTCCGGGCTGCCGCGCTGTCTCCCGCTCTCCGCGCTGCGGACGCTGCCTGACGGATTATATCTCAATGAGGAGGATGCGGCCCGGGTCGCGCAGCTGGATGACGGCGCGGTCATTCCCGTTTGCGATGAGGAGGGCTATGCGCTGCTTTGCGATGAAGAGAAGAACTGAGCTGTGGTGGAACGCTCTTGCGGCGGCGGCGGTCGTGGCGCTGGACCAGTGGGTGAAGAGCCTTACCGTGTCGACGCTGCGCCTTGGCGAGAGCGCGCCGCTGTTTCCCGGACTGCTTGAGCTGCGCTATGTGCGGAACTTCGGCGCGGCGTGGTCAAGCTTTTCGGGCGCGCGGTGGCTGCTTGTCGGCGTGACCGCCGTGGGCATGCTCGTGCTGGCGTGGCTGCTTGTGAAGATCGTGCGCCACCCGCTTGGCGTGTGGGCGCTGACGGCGGTGATCGCCGGGGGCGTGGGCAACCTGATCGACCGGGTGCGGCTGGGCTACGTGGTGGACATGCTCAACTGCGTGTTCATGGATTTTCCCGTCTTCAACGTGGCGGACTGCTTTGTGGTCTGCGGAACGGCGGCGGCGCTTATTTACTATATCCGGATCTACCCGGACACCGATGCAAAGAATTGGGAGAAGACCGATGGAACCGTTTGTTCTGACGGCGAGTGAGGAAAACAGAGGACAAAGGCTCGACGCGTTTCTTGCGTCGGGCCTTGTGGACCTGACCCGGTCTCAGGCGGCTCGCCTGATCGGAGAGGGTCTTGTGCGGGTGGACGGCCGGGCGGCGGGCAAGAGCGAACGGCTTTCCGGAGGGGAGCGGGTCGAGGTCCTGCTGCCTGAGCCGGAGCCGATCGAGGCCGCGCCGCAGGACATCCCGCTTGACGTTGTATATGAGGACGAGGACGTGATCGTGGTCAACAAGCCGAGCGGCATGGTCGTCCATCCCGCGCCGGGGCACCCGGACGGCACGCTTGTCAACGCGCTGCTTTACCACTGCGGAGCGTCGCTTTCCGGCGTCGGCGGCGCGCTGAGGCCCGGGATCGTTCACCGCATCGACCGCGATACGAGCGGACTTATCATCGCGGCGAAAAACGACGCGGCGCACCGCTTCCTTTCGGCGCAGCTGTCCGACCATACGCTTGCGCGCATCTATGAGTGCATTGTCGTCGGGCAGCTTCGCGAGGACGGGGGAACGGTGGATGCGCCGATCGCCCGCCATCCGACGGACCGCAAGCGCATGGCGGTGGTCCGGGGCGGACGCGCCGCCGTTACGCATTGGGAGGTCGTGACCCGCTATGCGGGCTTTACTTATGTCCGCTGCCGGCTTGAGACCGGGCGGACGCACCAGATCCGCGTTCACATGGCGCACATCGGCCACCCCATCCTGGGCGACACGGTGTACGGGGCGAAGAAGCCGGTCGCGGGGCTGACAGGTCAGTGTCTGCATGCGGTCGGGCTGCGCTTTGTCCATCCGCGCACGGGGGAGCGGGTGGAGCTGAGCTGCCCGCTGCCAAGGGAATTTACCGATATGCTGCAAAAGCTCGACCGGAGGACGCGGGGGCTGCCGGGCGATGAAGGCTGATCCGCTGACGGCGCCGCTGCCGCACAATAAAAACAGCAAAAACGGGAGGAACCGCTGACAACGGCGGTCTCTCCCGTTTTCTCGGCTTTTGGCGGACATTTTGCGGCGGGCCAACGCTGTTAGGTTAAGCGTTTTTCGATAAAATATTGTGGAAACAGCGACCTGTTTTACACAACCCGCCGAAAACTGAAAACGAAAAAATAAGAACCGGGGCATTTCGCTCCGGTTCTTATCCTAATGGCATTGCTACGGCAGGCTCCGCGTTTTTCAGAAGCTCTGCGCTGTGTTTTTCGACGCTCAGCTCAGGGCAATATCGACGAAAGCGGCGGTGGCGTCGTCCAGCGTCAGCGTGCCCATGTTGGCGCGGTTCCAATCCTGCATGGCCTGATAAAGGGCGGCAACGCCGCTGCGGTAGGTCTCGCTGCCGTCGTAGAAGTTCATGGCAATGCCGAAGGCCTGCTGCCATGTCTCCGACTTGGCGGAGACGTAGGCCGTGTATTTTTCCAGCATACGGAACCCGTCCTCCGTCCGGCCGGACTTGAAATAGTACTCGGCAAGGTAGATGGGAATGGTGTTGGAGTCCACCTTTTCCAGCCTGGGAAGAAACTCCTCCGCCTGTTCGGTCAGCGCGGCGGGGGGATCGCTCTCATTGCCGCTGTTGTAGACGTAGGACAGAGCGTAGTCCGCCCATTCGAAGCGGTCGATCTTGACGGCCTCGGCAAGCGAATCGTAGGAGGCCCGCGCGGCGAGCGATCTGGCGTACAGATTGCCGAGCAGGAGCACCGTGTAAGCGGTCAGCAGCAGCGCGGCGGCGCGGAGGACCCAGTTCCTTGCAGCGTCCTTGAGCGGCACGGAGGGGAGCGCCGGGGCGCAGCAGAGGCTGATCAGAGCGAAAACGCCGTAGGCCATCGGAAGATAGACGGAGGCGGAGAATACGACCTCCACGGCGGCGTGCCCCGCCATGAAGACGAGCGCTGCGCCGAGCGCCGCGGTCAGCGGGGCGGAGCCGCCGCGTCTGCGGCAGACAAGCACCGCCCACGCGCACAGGACGAGAACGGACAGGAAGGACAGCGCGCCGATCACGCCGGTGTCGAGCAGGGTCTGGATATAGTGGTTGTGGACGTACTTCGTTTCGTAGAAAAAGCTCTGCACACCAACGCAGCCGTTTTCAAACGCACCCAGGCCGCGTCCGACGATCGGGCTCATGCGGAAGATCTTCATGCCGTCTTCAAAGAACACGATACGCTGGATGGCGTTCTGATTGGCGCGGAGGCCCTGAAGACGGTTGGCGATAAAGCCGGGAAGCAGCTTGTAGCCCAGCTTGAGCGAGCCGCTTTCCGCCCCGGAATAATCGGCGGAGATCAGCTCCGCACCCTCGGGGGCGGAGAAGCTGAAGTAGACGACCAGACTGTCCTCCGGAACGATGAAGGCCGCGCCGTCTACGGAGCCGGAGTAGAGCGTGGTGCTGGTGTGCATCATGGTGTCCTGACGGTTTTGCGACTCGATGGTGACGTTCACCGTTCCGTCGGCCTCCGCGTGAAGGAGGTATCCGCCGGCGGAGGGGTAGGCCGCGCGGCGCAGCGTTCCGCCGCTTTGCAGCGAGACGGGGCCAGTCAGCGTGGCGCAGAGCACGGCGAAGACGGCGAGCAGTCCGACGATGGCGGCAAGCGGGAGGAACACGCTCTTCCCAAGGCCGGAGTACCACGCGCTCAGGCGGCGGCCGAGCGTTTCATCGACCAGACAGAGCGCAGCGGCGGCGACGACCGCACACAGCAGAGGGATCGGCTGAAAGCCGTCCTGACCGTCGAAAGCGGTGAGGTAGATAGGGAAGGTCGCGGCAAGGGTGATGACGAGCGTCTCCAGCATGAGAACGAGAGAGGAGACGCGCCGCTGCGGGCTTTCCAGCAGAAGGTAGGCGAGAAAGCCGAGGACGATCATACCGCTTGCGCCCATGCTGAACGCCAGAACGAAGCCCAGCGCGTTGAGCGCGAGCGTGCAGAGGTGGAAGCGGCGGTCCCGCTTTTCCTCCGCAGTCGCGGCGAGGCCGAGCGAGAGAAGCACGCCGATGCCCGTGCAGCCGGCGAAGACGTTGCCGTTGCCGAAGACGGAGACCATGCGCACACCCGGCTCAACGCCGGAAAGGTTTGCGTAATTCTGACCGAACAGCCCCATCAGCGCGGAGAACGCGCCGGACAGGAGCCGCGTGGAGATCAGATCAATGCTCAGCAGGCTGACGAACGCGGCGCCGGCGCTGAGAACGGAGGCCGCCGTGCGTCCGAGCCGATCGCCGCGCTCGCGCGAGAAAGCGAGAATGACGATGAAAACGGCGTAAGCAAGAACGATTTTCAAAAACTCATAGAGCGCGAATTTCGGCGCGACGGCGTAAAGCGTGGAAACGCCGTTGATCAGCACCAGCGCCGACACGGCGAGGAAGGGCCACGTGATACGCGCGCGCAGCGTTCCGGAGCGGAACAGCATGGCGGCGATGCATACGAGCATGGCTGCGAGCGCCACGCCCTTAATGGTGTCGGTGCTTGAAAAGCAGAGCAGCAGACCGAACAGCGCGCCGAAAAGGGGAAGGAGCCGGTCGCGGCGCGGCGGCGCGGCGGCGGCTGTCGGCTGATGCTTTCGGCGGCCTTCGATGCTGCCGGCCTCCTGCTGCGGTCTCTGTTTTTTTGCGGACATGGGGTCGTCCTCCGATCAATTTAAAGTTTCCTGATTGACAAAGCCCTTGAACACCGTCATGAAAAGGATCTTGACGTCGAACAAAAGCGACCAGTTTTCGATGTAATATACGTCGTGCTCGATCCGTCTGGCGATCGAGGTGTCGCCGCGCAGACCGTTGACCTGCGCCCAGCCGGTGATCCCGGGGCGCACCTGATGCTTGACCATATAAAGCGGGATCTCGTCCTTGAACTGCTCGACAAAGTGCGGGATCTCCGGCCGGGGACCGACCAGACTCATATCGCCGCGCAGAACGTTGAAGAACTGCGGCAGCTCGTCGATCGAGCACTTGCGAATGAGCGAGCCGAAGCGCGTTTTACGCGGGTCGGAGTTGGTGCTCCACGCGGTGTTCGCGCCGTCGTTGACGCGCATGGAGCGGAACTTGTACATGTAAAATTCCTTTTTGTTCAGCCCCACGCGCTTCTGACGGAAGATCACTGGGCCGGGAGACGAGAGCTTCACGCCGATGGCGGCGAAAAGCATGACGGGCGAGGAGAGAATAATCAGCACGACGGAGCCGACAACGTCCATCGCGCGCTTGAGGAAGGCGTTGCCGAGGTTGTCCAGCGGAATGCGGCGGAGGTTGATGAGCGGAACGCCGTTGAGCGAATCGAACTGCGGATGCGCCGGCATGTACTGCGCGTAAAAGGGAACGAGAGAAAGCTTCGTGCCGCTGTGCTCACAGGCGCGGATGATGTCCGGCATAAAGGCGTACTCGTTTTCGGCAAGCCCGGCGATCACCTCGTCCGGCTTCAGCTCGAGCAGCAGCCGGTCGAGCGATTTGAAGTTCCCGAGCAGCTTGAGGTTCGGGATCGTTCCGCCCGAGGTGACGCAGCCCTCAAGAGAGTAGCCCAGCTCGGGCGAGCGGCGGATCTCGCGCACGATCTTCTGCGCGGTGTCGCCCCCGCCGACGATCACGATGCGCTTCTGGTTATAGCCCTTCGCGCGGGCGCGGTGGAGCAGCTTGCGCATGACGACGCGCTTGACGCTGAGCAGAAGGTAGGAAAGGACAAAGAAGAAGCCGAGCGCAAGACGCGAAAAGTTGACGTCCTTGGTCAGAAACAGGCAGGTTTGCAGCAGCGCGAAATCCAGCGCGTTGGCCCAGAACAGGCGGCCCAGCTCCTGATAGAGGCGCTTTTTCCGGTGCGACTCGTATAACCCCATGATCTCATAGGTGACCAGATGCAGCGGGATCAGCAGGATGCCGACAAGCGCGTACTCGCGGAACGCCACGCCGGTGACGCCGCGCAGAACGAAAAAGCGGAACCAGTAGCCGCCGAGAAAGGAAATGAAAACGATCAGCCCGTCGAGCAGAACGTTCAATCGGTTAAGAAGCTTCTGGTTTTCCTGGATCACGGCGCAGCCCTCGCATTTCTCTCTGTACGATCCCCGCGCAGCGCGGACGGCGGAGCGGAGACGGTCAAAACGGTCAATTCATATATTCTACCGCATTGCGCCGGCGCTGTCAATGCGCAGCGGCGAAGCGCCCAGCGCTTCATCGTAAACCGCCATGACCTGCGGCAGAACGCGGTCGAGCGCGTACGGCAGAACGCTTTCGTGCGCGGCGCGTCCGAGCCGGTGCGACAGCGCGCCGTCGCCGGCAAGCCGCGCGATCTGCTCTGCGCAGCGCTGTGCGGAGCCGAACGGGTACAGAAGGCCGTTCGCGCCGTCGGCGATCAGGTCGCGGTGCCCCTTAACGTCGGTGGCGACCACGGGGAGCGAGCAGTACATCGCCTCCATGATATTGAAGGGAAGCCCCTCGCTCCGGCTGGAGGAGACGGCGGCGTCCGCGGCGGCGTACCACGGGGCCATGTCCCGGATCTGACCGGGGAAGGCCGCGCGGCGGCGCACGCCGAGCTTTTCCGCAAGCGCGATGCACGCCTCTCTTTCCGCACCGTCGCCGGGGAGCAGAAGTCCCACGCGCTCAGGCAGCAGCGTCAGCGCGTGAAGCAGGGTCTGCTGGCTTTTGCGCGCGGAAAATTCGGCGGCGTAGACCAGAAGAAAGTCATCGTCGCCGAAGCCCCATTCGCCGCGAAGCGCCCGCCGTGCGGCGGGGTCCTCCGCGCGGTCGAAGCGGCTGAAATCCACGCCCATGCCCGGGATTTCAACGATCCTGCGGCCGAGCCGTTCACGCAGGGCGAGCTGCGTGTCCCACGCGTTCATCGTCATCAGAACGTCGGTCACGCCGGCGGTCGCCCGCTCCGCGCCGAGCAGCAGCGCAAGCTTCGCGCCGTGGGTCCGCTCGTCGAAAAGATAGCCGTGCGCGGTGTTGACGGTGAGCGGACGGCGGCGAAGCCCCAGCACCGCCATCCGCGTAAAGCAGGCGGCGAGCGAGGTGTGGCAGCTTATCAGCGCGTAATTGCCGCGCGCGATCTCACGGCGCAGGGCCAGCGCGGCGGCAAAGTTCCGGGGGGCCGCGACGCTTTTTTCAAACGGAACGTCGATCAGGCGGTCGGCCTCCGGAATGTCCTGACGCGCCCCGCCGCAGGCGACGTGAACCTCCCACCCCCGGGCGGCAAATTCGCGCAGATAGGGACGGTGGAAGTTGCGGATATGGGAATATGTAGAAGCGGTAAAAAGTACTCGGGGCATTTTGGGATTCCTTTCCGGCGGGCGGCGTCAGTCCTGCGCGTTCCGCTTCGCGTGGGCGCAGATCGCGTCATAGCTCTGCTGGCTGATATCGTGCTCGATCTTGCAGGCGTCCTCCTCGGCGGTTTTCGGGTCCACGCCGAGCGTGATGAGAAAGCCGGTGAGCGTTTTGTGCCGGTCGAGCATTTTCGAGGCGACGGCCATGCCCGAGGCGGTCAGCGTGATAAGGCCGTCCTTATCCATGGTGATATGTCCGCTCTCCTTCAGCCGGCGCGTCGCATAGGTGACGCTCGGCTTGGTAACGCCGAGATGCTCGGCCACGTCGATGGAGCGGATATAGCCGTGCTGATTTTTCATCATCAGCATGGATTCAAGATAGTCCTCCGAAGCGCGTAAAATCTCCATGCGGATTGCACCATCCTTCCCGGTAAGACTGCTTTCAGGTTAGCACACTTTAACTAAAAATGCAAGCCGCAAAAATTTTCTGAAAAAAATGCTTGACAGAAATGGTTAGAGGTGCTAAACTCCGTTCCAGTTAAGGCGGCTTAATCAAAAGACGGGCCGCAGGAAGCGTCCGAACAGTGGGCGGACTTTATTTTTTCGAGGCTGGTTAATTTTGCTTAACCTGCCGGAATGCGGAGGGGGAGAGCTATGATGCCGCTTGCGCTTGCCGGGATCGGCGAAGAGAATCTGATCCGTAAAGTGGGGGGAAGCCCGGAGATGAAAAAGCATCTTGAGGATCTGGGCTTCACTGCGGGCGGAGCCGTCACCGTGGTCGCGTCCATGGGCGGAAATATTATCGTCAAGATCAAGGAGTCCCGCGTTGCCATCAGCGAAGAGATGGCGCGCAGGATCATGATATGAGAAAAAAGATGGATTTCAGGAGGAGAGAGCGATGAAAACGCTGCGAGATGTTTCGATCGGACAGAGCGTCCGCGTCGTGAAGCTGCACGGCGAGGGTCCCGTCAAGCGCCGCATCATGGACATGGGGATCACCCGGGGGACCGAGGTCCATGTCCGCAAGGTGGCCCCGCTGGGCGACCCGGTGGAGGTTTCCGTGCGCGGCTACGAGTTGAGTCTGCGGAAGGCGGACGCGGAAATGATCGAGGTGGAATAAAAAATTTTTTGAGGATCGGTTCAGGGGCCTGAACCGGAAGGAGCATGGATATGGAAAAGCAGATCAAAATTGCCCTTGCGGGCAACCCGAACTGCGGAAAGACGACGCTGTTCAACGCGCTGACCGGGTCGAACCAGTTTGTGGGAAACTGGCCCGGCGTTACGGTAGAGAAGAAGGAGGGCCGGCTGAAAAAGCATGATAACGTTATCATAATGGACCTGCCCGGCATTTACTCGCTCTCGCCCTACACGCCGGAGGAGGTCGTCGCGCGAAGCTATCTGATCACCGAGCGTCCGGACGCGATCCTGAACATCGTTGACGGCACCAATCTTGAGCGAAATCTTTATCTGACCACGCAGCTTACCGAGCTTGGCATCCCCGTGGTCGTCGCCGTCAACATGATGGACGTTGTGCGGAAGAACGGCGACCGGATCAACATTGAAGAGCTTTCCCGCGAGCTGGGCTGCCGGATCGTTGAGATATCCGCGCTCAAGGGCGACGGCGTGACCGAGGCGGCGCAGGCCGCCGTAGAGGCCGCACAGGGGGCGAGGACCGTTCCGATGCACACGTTCTCCGGGCCGGTGGAGCACGCCATCGCGCATATCGAGGAGGCGGCGGTACACGGCCTTCCGGCCGAGCAGCAGCGCTGGTACGCCATCAAGATTTTCGAACGGGACGAAAAGGTACTCTCTCAGCTGAGCATCCCCGCCGACGTGATGGCGCACATCGACGAGGACATAAAGGCGGCGGAGACCGAGCTGGACGACGACGCCGAGAGCATCATCACCAACGAGCGCTACGTCTACATCGCACAGCTCATCAAGGGCTGCTATAAGAAGAAAAACGTGGGCGGGCTTACGCCCTCCGACCGGATCGACCGGATCGTGACCAACCGTGTGCTCGGTCTTCCCATTTTCGCGGTCGTGATGTTTCTGGTTTACTATATCTCCATGGTCACCGTCGGCTCCGCCGCGACCGACTGGGCCAACGACGGCGTGTTCGGCGACGGCTGGCACCTGCTTGGGATCGGCTCCGCCGCCTATGAGGAGGCGTCCGGTGAATACGCTGCGGCGGCGGAAGCGGTCGACGCGTTTGTCGGGCTGGACACGGAGGATGAAAGCTTCGACGCGGACGCGGCTCTCGCCGAAATGAAGGCGTTCGAGCCGGATTCCGATACCGCCGTCGTTGACGTTGAGGACGAGGAGACGCTCGCCGTCAGCGAAATGACCGTCTACTACGATGCGATCCCGGCGGGCGAGGAGGAGCTTGACAACGTTGTTCCCATGACCTATGTGGACGCGGTGAGCTATTTCGAGGAGAACGGCTTTGACGAGCCGGACCCCGCCGCCTATGGCGTATGGGTCCCCGGCGTGCCCGTTCTGATCGGGAACGCGCTGGAGGCCGCCGGTACGGCGGAGTGGCTGAACGGGCTGATCCTTGACGGTATCGTCGCCGGCGTCGGCGCGGTGCTCGGCTTCGTGCCGCAGATGCTGGTGCTGTTCCTGCTGCTTGCGTTCCTTGAGGCGTGCGGCTATATGGCGCGTATCGCCTTCGTGCTGGACCGTGTGTTCCGCCGCTTCGGACTTTCGGGCAAGAGCTTTATCCCCATGCTGATCGGCACGGGCTGCGGCGTTCCGGGCATCATGGCCTCGCGTACCATTGAAAACGAGCGCGACAGGCGCATGACCATCATGACCACGACCTTTATCCCCTGCGGCGCGAAGGTGCCCTTCATCTCGATGATCGCGGGCGCGCTCTTCAACGGAAGCGCGTGGGTGTCCACGTCCGCGTACTTCATCGGAATGGCCGCCATCATCCTCTCCGGCATCATGCTGAAGAAGACGAAGATGTTCGTCGGGGACCCCGCTCCCTTCGTCATGGAGCTACCGGCCTATCACTGGCCGACGGTCGGCAACGTTCTCCGCAGCATGTGGGAGCGCGGCTGGAGCTTTATCAAGAAGGCCGGCACGATCATCCTGCTCTCGACGATCTTCGTCTGGTTCACGACCTACTTCGGCTGGGTCGACGGGACGTTCGGCATGCTTTCGGAGGATGAGATCGGAAATTCCATCCTCGCCAGGATCGGCAATCTGATCGCGTGGATCTTCATTCCGCTCGGCTGGGGCAGCTGGCAGGCGGCTGTCGCCTCCGTCACCGGACTTGTCGCCAAGGAGAACATTGTCGGTACGCTCGGCATTCTCTACGGCGGGGGGGACGGAACGGTATACCAGAACCTTGCGCAGTACTTCACCGCGATCAGCGCGTATTCCTTCCTCGTGTTCAACCTGCTGTGCGCTCCGTGCTTCGCAGCCATCGGCGCCATCAAGCGTGAGATGAACAACCCCAAGTGGACGTGGTTCGCCATTGGCTATCAGTGCGGCTTCGCCTATATTGTGGCGCTGATGGTCAATCAGTTCGGCGCCGCGCTCACCGGGCATGCAAGCGTGCTTGGCCTGATCGCCGCCGTGGCCGCGCTTGCCGGTATCCTTTACATGCTCTTCCGTCCCGCCCGCGAGGGCGAAAGGCTGAGCGCGAGGGTTTGGGCCCCGCGTCATAACGTCATAAAGGAGTGAGTCTTCATGCTGCACTGGATTACCGAAAACCTTTCCACGATTCTGGTCTCTGCCGTTTTGCTTGCCGCTGTCGTTGCCGTTATTCTCCATTTGATCAGGCAGAGAAAGCAGGGGAAGTCCTCCTGCGGCTGCGGTTGTGAGCATTGCGCCATGCATGGCCGGTGCCACGAAAAGCAGTGACGTGCGAAAGCGCCGCCCCACAGGGCGGCGCTTTTGTGTCGGCGGGGCGCAGAGGCTTTGCGGAGCTTGGGGAGGCCGGGAAAACGGCGGGCTTTCGCGGCGCGGAGCGCTCCGCGCGCATGGCTCCCCTCCGGAGATGGCGATTTGCCGCTTTCCCGGTGGAGCGGACGGGCCGAAACGGGGGCTCGACCGCCGCGCGCGGCGGCAAATATGCCGCCTCGCCGGCGTATTTCGGACGCGAGCCTTGACAAGCGTTCCGGAAACATCTATAATGCTTTTACTTAAAATGGTTGATGTGCGCCGCCGCGAGTGTTGAAACGGCGCGGCTGCGCATGGAAAGGATGCGGCATGAAAAAAGAGTACAAGATGAGCGCGGCCCGCCAGCAGGAGCTTCAGGATGAGCTGGTCTATCTCAAGACCGTCCGCGAGAAGGAGGTCGCTGAGCTTATCAAGGAGGCGCGCGGCTTCGGCGACCTGAGCGAAAACAGCGAGTATGACGAGGCGAAGAACGAGCAGGGCAAGCTCTACTCCCGCATTGCCGAGCTGGAAGAGATCCTGCTTCACACCGTTATCATCGACGAAAGCGAGGTCCCGTCCAACGCGGTGAGCATCGGCTGCCGCGTGACGGTCGTGGATCTCAGGACCGGTAAGGAGCTGCCGGCCTACAAGGTCGTCGGAAGCCAGGAGGCGGACCCGATGAACCGCGCCATCAGCGAGGAGTCCCCCTTCGGCAAGGCCCTGATGGGGAAGAAGGAAGGCGACGAGATATCGGTTGAGGCTCCGGTCGGCGTCATTCGCTACCGCGTGGAAAAGATCGAGCGCTGAGCGCCCGGGATATACAAAGGAGAATGAGCATGGCAGAGAACAATCAGGCAAACGCTCCCGCGCAGGAGCAGGACCTTTCCGAGATTTTAAAGGTGCGCCGCGAGAAGCTTGCGGCTTTGCGTGCCGCGGGGCTTGACCCGTTCCGCGAGACCCGGTTTGACGTCAGCCATCACGCGCAGGACATCAAGGACCGCTTCGACGAGCTTGAGGGCACGGAGGTCACCGTCGGCGGCCGCCTGATGAGCAAGCGCGGCATGGGCAAGGTCAGCTTCTGCGATTTGCAGGACAGGTCCGGACGCATTCAGCTTTACGTCCGCAGGGACGAGATGGACGAGGAGGCGTACGACCGCTTCAAAAAGTATGATATCGGCGACATCGTCGGCGTACACGGAGAGGTGTTCCGCACCCAGCGCGGCGAGATGAGCGTGCGTGTGAAGGAGGTCCGGCTGCTTTCCAAGTCGCTGCGCCCTCTGCCGGAGAAGTTCCACGGCCTGACCGATAAGGAGCTGCGCTACCGTCAGCGTTATGTCGATCTGATCGTCAATCCGGACAGCAAGCGGAATTTCGAGATCCGCTCGAAATTCGTCGCGTATCTGCGCCGCTACCTCGACGGCCTCGGCTTCATGGAGGTCGAGACGCCCGTGCTCAGCCCCATCGCGGGCGGCGCGAA